>NZ_JBFRYA010000005.1:0-262198 GCF_040892635.1 Zhongshania guokunii
GAATCGGGTATTCGCAAAACCGTGCAGTGGTATTTGGATAATCCCCAGTGGTGGCAGCGGGTGTTGTCGGGGGATTATAAATTGGACCGGATTGGTGATGGCTAATTTTTTAGTCATTCTGAATTTGCAACGTAGTCATTCTGAACTTGATTCAGAATCTGATGCTACGGAGCTGGCTGGGTGCCGCCCGATGAGATACCGGATCAAGTCCGGTATGACGCAATTTTTAAGTTTGGTATGGCGGCGATGTTTTTGAAGTCATTCTGAACTTGATTCAGAATCTGGTGCTACAGAGCTGGTTGGGTGCTGCCCGATGAGATACCGGATCAAGTCCGGTATGACGGTTTTGTAGCCGCCGGTATGACGGCGTTAATAAGTCTTTAGTGTGGCTGTAATTTACTTCGGTATCGGCATGATTCGAAAATTTTATTTTATATTCGGCTTGCAGTGGCGAGCCGCTTAAGGAAAGTCAATGACCAAGAAATACAAAGGCATTATCTTGGCGGGCGGCTCTGGCACCCGTTTACACCCGATTACTATGGGTATTTCCAAACAATTATTGCCGATCTACGATAAGCCGATGATTTACTACCCCTTGTCAGTGCTTATGCTATCGGGAATTCGTGATATTTTGGTGATATCCACACCTACTGATCTGCCTGGTTTTCAGCGTTTATTAGGTGATGGTAGTCAGTTTGGTGCTAGTATTTCTTATGCCGAGCAGCCCAGCCCCGACGGCTTGGCGCAGGCCTTCACCATTGGCGCTGAGTTCATCGGCAATGACAATGTTAGTTTAGTGTTGGGCGACAATATTTTCTATGGCCAGCGATTCTCAGACAATCTTAAAAGTGCCGTTGCCAAAGAGTCCGGTGCAACAGTCTTTGGCTACCACGTCACCGACCCAGAGCGCTTTGGGGTGGTGGAGTTTGGCGAGGATGGTAAGGCGATCAGCATTGAAGAAAAGCCCGCCAAGCCGAAATCGCCCTATGCAGTAACAGGCCTGTATTTTTACGACAACGACGTGATCGAGATTGCGCGCAATATCAAACCCTCGCCGCGAGGCGAACTAGAGATTACCGATGTGAATCTTGCCTACCTCCAGCGCGGCGATCTCAGTGTTGAAGTGCTGGGTCGCGGTTTTGCCTGGTTGGACACCGGCACCCACGATTCTTTAATTGATGCGGGGCAATTTGTGCAGACTGTTGAACATCGCCAAGGCCTCAAAGTTGCCTGCCTAGAAGAGATCGCCTACCGACAGGGCTGGATCAATACAGAGCAATTGTTGCGGCAAGGTGAGGCCTTAAAGAAAACGGGCTATGGCCAATATCTGCTGCGGGTCGCCGACGGCTATAAATAAACGGAATTTGAGGCAGCAATGAACGTTATAAAAACCAAGTTAAAAGATTGCGTGATTATCGAGCCCAAAGTGTTTGGCGATCATCGGGGCTTTTTCTTAGAAACCTTTCAGGCAGATCGCTACCGAGAGATGGCCGGCATTAGTCTGCCTTTTGTGCAAGACAATCACTCGCGCTCTGCCAAGGGCGTGTTGCGCGGCCTGCACTTTCAAAAGACCAAGCCGCAAGGAAAGTTGGTGCGGGTGGTCAGCGGCGAGGTGTTTGATGTGGCGGTGGATATTCGCCAAGACTCGCCGAGCTTTGGATTGTGGGAAGGGGTAATCCTCTCCGAAGAAAATAAACGCCAGTTCTGGGTGCCGCCGGGTTTTGCCCACGGCTTTGTGGTGCTCAGTGACACCGCTGACTTTGAATACAAATGCACCGACTATTACGACCCCAGTGACGAAGGCAGCCTGATTTGGAATGACCCGGCGATGGCGATCACCTGGCCGCTAAAAAATCCAACTCTGTCGGATAAAGACAGTAAGGCCCCCACCTTTGCCGAGCTGTTCCAGCAATGAGTGCGCAGATCGCAATGCACCTGCTGGTAACTGGCGCCAATGGCCAGCTAGGCCAATGCTTGGCGGACCAGCTCAAGGCGCAGAACATTGCCCACACCCTGCTGAGTCGTCAAGACGCCGATATTAACGACACCGTGGTACTGGAAAAAATCATCGCGGATAAAGGCGTTACCGCCATTATCAACGCGGCGGCCTATACCGCAGTCGATAAAGCCGAGTCTGAGCCAGACTTGGCGAGGCGAGTGAATGTTGACGGCCCCACTGCGCTGGCCAAACTCAGTGCGCGATTTGATATCCCCTTATTGCATGTTTCTACGGACTACGTGTTCGACGGTAATCAGCAAACGCCTTACGTCGAAACGGATGCAACCGGCCCAACGGGGGTCTATGGCCAAACCAAACTCGATGGCGAGTTGGCCATACAGCGCCATGCGACAAAATACATTATTATGCGTACCGCTTGGGTGTTTAGTGAATATGGCAATAACTTCTTAAAGACCATGCTGCGACTGGCAAAGGAGCGGGACACGCTCGGTGTGGTTGCCGACCAAGTGGGTTGCCCGACCTATGCTGGGGATATCGCGCAGGCATTAATCAGTGTTGCTCGGCAATTGCACGAGCGTGAAGAGCAAAATCTACCAGAAGCGCGCTACGGTATTTATCACTATGCTGGCGACGAGGCGGTGAGCTGGCACGGTTTTGCCATGGCGATTTTTGCGGAAGCTCATCGACAGGGTGTCTTAACCAACATACCGGTGGTGAATGCCATTGCAACGCAAGATTACCCAACCCCAGCGAAGCGGCCTGCGTACTCGGTGTTGAGTACAGTTAAACTTAGCCATGATCACCGTGTAGATGCGAGCGATTGGCGGGTTGCTGTTGAGAGTGTTTTGCTAGCGTTAGCGACATAGCGGTAAAGAACGAAATTAGATTGCACCATGAAATGGATTAACGGGACGATTATATGAATACGATAATTATGGCTGGTGGCAGTGGAAGTCGATTATGGCCTTCTAGTCGTAGTTTGTTCCCCAAACAGTTTTTATCGGTAGTGGGAAAAGACACCATGCTGCAAGCCACGCTTGCGCGGGTCGACGGTTTGAGTAGTGGCAATACCTCGGTTATTTGCAACGAAGAACACCGCTTTGTGGTGGCGCAGCAGGCGCAGGAGTTTGGCGCTGAATTAAGTTCTATTATTTTAGAGCCTGTAGGCCGTAATACGGCACCCGCTATTGCCTTGGCGGCTTTTGACGCACTTGAGTCCGCTGGCGATAAAGCGCCTTTGTTACTGGTTATGGCGGCAGATCACGTTATAAATAATGTGGCGGCGTTTCACGCAGCGGTTGCCGTTGCGCAGGTGCAGGCTGAGGCGGGAAGTTTAGTGACCTTTGGGATTGTTCCCGAGTCTGCGCATACCGGTTATGGCTATATTCAGCGCGGCGCTGAGGTAGTTGGTCAGGGCGGGGCTTACGGGGTTTCTCGTTTTGTAGAGAAGCCGGATGCAGGAACCGCGCAAGGTTATATTGATGCCGGCGGCTATTATTGGAATAGCGGTATGTTCTTATTTGCCGCGGATGTGTATTTGAATGAGTTGAAGGCGTTTAGACCAGATATTTATTCAGCCTGCGAGAAGGCGTTTGCGAATCGTCAGCGCGACGTGGATTTTTTGCGCATTGATGCTGACGCCTTTAAGGCTTGTCCCGATGAGTCGATTGATTACGCGGTGATGGAAAAAACCGACAAAGCGGTGGTGGTGCCGCTTGCTGCGGGTTGGAGTGATGTTGGTGCTTGGTCTTCTTTGTGGGAAATTGGCGATCAAGATGCTTCTGGCAATGTAATCAGTGGTGATGTTTTGAGCCACAATACCGCTAATTCTTATATTCGCGCTGAGCACCGCTTGGTTACGACCGTTGGTTTAGACAACGTGGTAGTGGTTGAGACTAACGATGCGGTGTTGGTGGCAGCTAAAGATCAGGTGCAGGATGTTAAAAAGATTGTTGAGGCGTTAAAGGCTCAGAATCGCAGTGAGGTTTCGCAGCACCGTCATGTTTATCGGCCATGGGGTGTTTACGATTCTATCGACAATGGTGAGCGTTATCAGGTTAAGCGGATTACGGTAAAGCCGGGGGCGAAATTGTCGGTGCAAATGCATCACCACCGCGCAGAGCACTGGATTGTGGTGTCGGGTACAGCCAAAGTGACCAATGGCGATAAAGAAATAATGCTAACTGAAAACCAGTCTACCTATATTCCTGTTGGTGTTGTGCATGCCTTGGAAAACCCCGGGGTAATTCCGCTGGAATTGATTGAAGTGCAGTCTGGCTCGTATTTGGGTGAAGACGATATAGTTCGCTTTGAAGACCGATATGGGCGGGCGTAAACCTTAGTGAAAATACTTGTTGTTGGTTTGAATTATTCTCCAGAGTTAACGGGTATTGGAAAATATACGGGGGAAATGACTGAGTGGTTTGCTACACAAGGGCACGAAGTTCGGGTGGTTACCGCTCCTCCGTATTATCCTCAATGGGTAGTGCAAAAACCTTATAAAAGCTATGTGTACAAAATGGAGCTAATAAACGGCGTTGTTGTTTATAGGTGCCCAATTTTTGTCCCAAAAAATATCACTACTTTGACTCGTCTTATACACTTAATTAGTTTTGCTTTGTCTTCCTTTCCCTTACTGCTACGCCAATTATTTTGGCGGCCAGATATTGTTATTAACCCGGTTCCTTCTTTGTTTTCATCGCCAATGTGTGCGCTGGTCTCTCGGTTATGTGGCGCAAAAAGTATATTGCATATTCAGGATTATGAGATTGATGCCATGTTTGGCTTGGGTATGGCTAACGAAGGGTTTGTAGGAAAGTTCGCAAGAGTTTTCGAGCGTTTAGTTTTACGAAGTTTTGATCGAGTGTCTACTATATCTCGGTCAATGATGAATAAAGCTCGGCAAAAATCGGTGGATGAAGATAAGCTGATTTTCTTTCCAAACTGGTCAGATACCTCCTTTTTTAAGGGTGCAGTTTGCTCTGAGGAGTTGCGAAATAGCTTGGCTGTGCCGGCGGGTAACAAGATGATCTTGTACTCTGGAAATGTTGGAGATAAGCAAGGTTTAGAGCAAGTTGTTGACGCGGCAGAATACTTCAAAGATAAGCCCTATTACTTTGTTATAGTCGGTGATGGCTCCGGAAAGGAGAAATTAAAATCTTTAGTACTGGAGCGTGGTTTACAAAATATAAGCTTCTCACCTTTGCTGGCTTTAGAGCAGCTGCCTACTCTACTCGCTAGTGCTGATTGCCATTTAGTGATTCAGAAAAAGGGTGTTGCAGATGCTGTGTTACCCTCAAAGCTGACAAATATCATGGCCGTTGGCGGTAATTCTGTAATAACCGCAGAAGCAGATACAGAGCTGGGGCTCTTGTGTAAAAATTATGCTGGTATAGCAGAGCTGGTTGAGCCAGAGGATGTCGCTGCATTGGTGCTTGGTATTGAAAAGGCTTTAAATCTTAGCAGCCCAAATGATATTGCATCAGCTTATGCGCTTGAACATATTGATAAAGATAAGGTTTTGCGCAGCTTTGAGGCCACCTTGGAAGGGTTGACGAGTAGCGTTGACGTGGTGTGATGGTGCCGATGCCCTAGTGGTGTGTACCGAGTGGAATGCTTTTAAAGCGCCGGATTTTGAGGTGGTTAAAGAACATTTGAAACACCCAGCTATTGTTGATGGCCGTAACTTGCATGAGCCGGATACCCTTGAGGCTTATGGCATAGCTTATTACGGAATCGGCTGGGGCGGAGCATTTTAAGGTAGGTCTGCAGTAGGCGGAAAATCAAGTTACTTAGGGCTTTATAGCCCATTTTGAAATCACATATGACTCGGTGTAATGCGTATTGTGTTCGTTAGTTCGGGATTGGGGGCGGAACCTTAGGGGTAAATGATACTCAATACCTATGGTCGGGCTTCTTAACGTTGCCCGTCGCAATAGGTCTGAAGGTGCTGACATGTTAATTGTTCGACGCGCTGCTTTTTTCTTGCTTATTACTTGTAATCTTTTTCCGGTTAGGGCTTATTCTTTAACGGAATCTGGTGCCGTGCAACTAAGTTTGCGAGTAGGCTCTGGGGCAGGGCTGAATGAGTTGCAGGTACTGTTACCGCTGTCTAAAAAGCAGGCTATAAGTAATTATTTAAATGACAATGACAATGATCCTGATTTTTTAATACCTGAGTGCGCTCAAAATTTACTTCGGCCTTATTCTGAAATAAAGTCTTTTACTGATATTGAGCGGCAAACATTTCGTAAAAACCAAAACCGATGTAAACAGAGCTTGAAACAAGCTTATGCACAGCATTTAGTTGAGTCGAGTGCTGGCGCGGCATTAATGCATAGAATGGAACTGTTTTGGCACAATCATTTTACTTCCAGTTTAACTAAAGTTCCTCATGCTGCTTTAATTTATAATCAGCATAGTACTATCCATAAATTTTCCTTGGGTAACTTTAGAGTTTTATTGCATAGTATGCTTTTAGACCCTGCCATGCTTATGTATTTAGATAATAATAAAAACTTTAAGGCCAGGCCAAACGAAAATCTTGCGCGTGAATTGCTAGAATTATTTACCCTTGGTGTTGGTGAGTATTCTGAAAAAGATGTAAAAGAAGTAGCTCGTGCTTTAACCGGAATGTCGATTGATCCTCGCTACTATACACCGCGCTTTTATCCTGAGCGGCATGATTACGGTGAGAAAACAATTCTTGGTGAAAGTGGGGTGTTTGGCGTAGATGCGGTTGTGGAGATTTTGCTTAAGCAAAAGCAAACAGCGAAACATATTACTCGCAAGCTATGGTTAGAATTTGTTAGTACCGAAGATGACGCGGAAATCGAGCGTTTGTCTGAACGATTTTATAAGGATTGGAATATTCGGCGATTAGTGCGGGGTATTTTAATGAGTAAGGCGTTTTGGAATGACGCTGGAAAAATGACCAAGTCGCCCTTGGAGTTGGTTGTTGGTGGTAGCCGTCTATTGCCGGGTATGGTGCCGTCAGAGTCTGTACCGGCATTGTTGAGGCGTATGGAACAAGACTTATTTGACCCGCCTAATGTGAAGGGCTGGCCTAGCGGAAATGATTGGATTACCGGGCAAACCTACATAGAGCGTATTAAATTTGGAGAATTGCTGACTCGCGGCTTGCAGCCACAACGGTATGAAAAAGAATTGGCATTTATCTGTGCAGACGGCGGGCCTGCTAAGTTAGCGGCTTTGCCGGTGGAGTTAGCGTCTGCAACTACTCCCTCGTTGGGAGTGCAAGATGATACAGCGGGTGTTGTGCCTGCGGAGACTATGGTGCTCAGTATGGCTAACAAGGAGGCGGCGGTTGTCGATGGCGACGAAGCGAGTCGTGCGGATTACCGTGATTTGTCTGAATGCGTTGATGCTCTTTCCAATCTTTTGGAAAACCCCGTATGGCAGCTGAAATGAAGCGCCGTGAATTACTGCGGTTGATGTCTATGATTGGCGCTTTTGGTGTTGTGCCAATGAGTTGGGGCGGTGTAACTGCGGCTCGCAATAAAGTGCTGGTTCTGCTGGAATTAAATGGTGGTAACGACAGTTTGAATACCTTTGTACCATTAACACAGTTTGATCAATACAAGGTCTTAAGGCCAAAGCTGCATTTGCAGGCTGATGAGCGTGTAAAGCTGGATGATGAGTTCGCTTTGCATAACGCACTTTCTGGGCTAATGCCTGCGTGGCAAGATCAGGATATGGCTTTGGTTCATGGTTTGGGTTACGAACAGCCCAATTTATCGCATTTTCGCAGTATTGAAATATGGGATACCGCCTCTAAAAGCGATGAGTATGGTGAACACGGTTGGTTGGCGTCGGGCGCCACTAAAAAAACGAAGTATGGTATTGATGCTTTGGTGCTGGGCCGTAATGCAGGCCCTGTAACGGGGCTGGGTAATACCGTGTTGCAGGCACAAGGCTTGCTTAAAGGCTTTGTTGCGAAAGGGCGTCAACTAGAATTCAAAAAAAATAGCGCGCCGCACAATGCTGCTTACGCTCATTTGTTGGCTACTCAAAATACTTTGTCTGCA
This sequence comes from Zhongshania guokunii, assembly GCF_040892635.1. NCBI lineage: Bacteria > Pseudomonadati > Pseudomonadota > Gammaproteobacteria > Cellvibrionales > Spongiibacteraceae > Zhongshania > Zhongshania guokunii. Next base: position 8,008 of record NZ_JBFRYA010000005.1, read on the forward strand.
GTAGCAAAAGATTTGTTGCCGATATTGCGTAATACCTCTGCTGTGAAAACACCCTTTCCAGATACTCAGCTCGGTAAACAACTTGCTGAGGTGGCGTTACTCATTAATTCAGGTGTTGATATCCCTGTGTACAAAGTCGCCCTGTCTGGCTTTGATACTCATCGAAATCAAAAGGCGGTCCATCAGCGGCTGTTGGGAGTAATGGGTGCGGCAGTCAGTGCGTTTCGACAAGAAATGATAAGAGCGGGTAAATGGGACGATGTTGTATTGATGACGTATTCCGAATTTGGCCGGCGCCCAAAGATGAATGGTTCTGGTGGCACAGACCATGGCACGGCCGCTACGCATTTGGTAATGGGGGGCAAGGTTAAGAGTGGGCATATTGGTGAGCATCCTTTGCTGCCAGTGAAAGATAATGCCAATATGCAATTTACTACCGATTTTAGGATGCTCTACCAAACGATAATAGATCAATGGTTTGAGCAACCAGATGTCCGTTTGGCTGACGGCGTTGAGGGTAAGCTGCCCTTGTTTGATAAGCTGTCTTAAGTACTCCCTATGCTGAGGCATAACGATGATTTTGATGCGAGATTCATGCACTTGGCTTATTTAAGCTGGTATCATTTTGCTCTCTAAGTGTGCCTGCGGCGGTTTTGCGCGAGTACAACGTAATAAGTATTCAATAGAGATTACTTTATGCACGTAGTCATTATGGCCGGTGGCAGCGGCAGCCGCTTATGGCCGTCTAGCCGAAGTTCTTTCCCCAAGCAGTTTTTATCAATAGCGGGTGAAGACACCATGTTGCAAGCCACGCTTGCGCGGGTCGACGGTTTGAGTAGTGGCAATACGTCGGTTATTTGCAACGAAGAACACCGCTTTGTGGTGGCTCAGCAGGCGCAGGATTTTGGCGCCGCTTTAAGTTCTATTATTTTAGAGCCAGCTGGCCGCAATACCGCACCAGCTATTGCCTTGGCAGCGTTTGATGCGCTTGAGTCCGCTGGCGATAAAGCGCCTTTGTTGCTGGTTATGGCGGCAGATCATGTGATTAATGATGTGCGGGCCTTTCACGCGGCGGTTGCCGTTGCGCAGGTGCAGGCTGAGGCGGGAAGTTTAGTGACCTTTGGGATTGTTCCCGAGTCTGCGCATACCGGTTATGGCTATATTCAGCGCGGCGCTGAGGTAGTTGGTCAGGGCGGGGCGTACGGGGTTTCGCGTTTTGTAGAGAAGCCCGATGCAGGAACCGCGCAAAGTTATATTGATGCCGGCGGCTATTATTGGAATAGCGGTATGTTCTTGTTTGCCGCTGATGTGTATTTGAATGAGTTGAAGGCGTTTAGGCCAGATATTTATTCAGCTTGCGAGAAGGCGTTTGCGAATCGTCAGCGCGATAAGGACTTTTTACGCATTGACGCTGAAGCATTTAAGGCCTGCCCCGATGAGTCGATTGATTATGCGGTGATGGAAAAAACCGACAAAGCAGTGGTAGTGCCGCTCTCTGCGGGTTGGAGTGATGTTGGTGCTTGGTCTTCGTTGTGGGAAATTGGCGAAAAAGACGCATATGGCAATGTAATCAGTGGTGATGTTTTGAACCACAATACGGTTAACTCGTATATTCGCGCAGAGCACCGTTTGGTTGCGACCGTTGGTTTAGACAATGTGGTAGTGGTTGAGACTAATGATGCGGTTTTGGTGGCAGCTAAAGATCAGGTGCAGGATGTTAAGAAGATTGTAGAGGCTTTAAAGGCTCAGAATCGCAGTGAGGTTTCGCAGCACCGTCATGTTTATCGGCCTTGGGGTGTTTACGATTCTATCGACAATGGTGAGCGTTATCAGGTTAAGCGGATTACCGTAAAGCCAGGTGCAAAATTGTCGGTGCAAATGCATCACCACCGCGCAGAGCACTGGATTGTGGTGTCGGGTACCGCCAAAGTGACCAATGGCGATAAAGAAATAATGCTGACTGAAAACCAATCGACGTATATTCCGGTTGGGGTTGTGCATGCCTTGGAAAACCCTGGGGTGATTCCGCTGGAGTTAATTGAAGTGCAGTCGGGCTCGTATTTGGGTGAAGACGATATTGTGCGCTTTGAGGATAGGTATGGAAGGGTGCCTAAGGGTTGAAGGTGTGGTGTACTTTTTGAGGCTCTGCTGGCGGGGTGAGATACCGGATCAAGTCCGGTATGACGGTGTTATAGAGTCCGGTATGACGATTATTAATAAGGGGGGTATGACGCACCGCCTGCTGTCATTCTGAACTTGATTCAGAATCTGGTGTTTCGTAGTTTTTGGGTGGAGTTCAGTGAGATACTGGATTAGGTGGGGTGTGGTGTACTTTTTGAGGCTCTGCTGGCGGGATGAGATACCGGATCAAGTCCGGTATGACGATTATAAAGAGTCCGGTATGACGATGTTGACAAGGCCGGTATGACGATTTTAATAAGGCGGGTATGACGCGCCGCCTTTTGTCATTCTGAACTTGATTCAGAATCTGGCACTACGAAGTGCATTGGGTGCCGCCCAGTGAGATACCGGATCAAGTCCGGTATGACGGTAATATAGAGTCGGGTATGGCGTTTTAATAGATCCCGTAGAAGTTTTAATAAGCTTGATATAACTGAATATAATTGTATAAAACCCCCTTACATCCCCGCGTCATTTAGCCTTCCTTTCCCTGTGATACACTTCTGCAATATTCCAGCTTAATTTGGTCTGATTCGATGAAAGTTACTGTTTTTGGTATTGGTTATGTGGGTCTTGTGCAGGCTGCGGTTTTGGCTGAGGTTGGCCATGAGGTGGTGTGCGTAGATGTTAATGTTGAGCGGGTAGAGAGTCTTAAGAAAGGCATTATTCCTATTTATGAGCCTGGGCTGACGCCCTTGGTGCAGCGCAATTACGAGGCGGGTCGTTTGCAGTTTACGACCGATGCCGCGCACGGTGTTAAGCATGGCCGTATTCAGTTTATTGCGGTGGGTACGCCGCCAGATGAAGATGGTTCTGCTGATTTGCAGTATGTGTTGGCGGTGGCAAAGACCATTGCCACGTATATGGAATCGTCCAAGATTATTGTGGATAAATCGACTGTGCCGGTGGGTACGGCAGATAAGGTGAGCGCCTGTGTTGCAGCGGTGTTGGCTGAGCGCGGGGTGGAGCTTGGTTTTGATGTGGTATCGAATCCTGAGTTTTTGAAAGAAGGCGCGGCCGTGGCCGATTGCCAGCGACCAGACCGGATTGTGATTGGTACCGATAGCGCTGCTGTAGAAGAGAAAATGCGCGAGCTGTATGCGCCGTTTAACCGTAATCATGAAAAATTGATTGTGATGGATGTGCGCTCTGCAGAGCTAACCAAATATGCGGCTAACTGTATGTTGGCGACTAAAATTAGCTTTATGAATGAAATGGCTAATTTGGCGGAGTTATTGGGCGCAGATATTGAGAAGGTTAGGCAGGGGATTGGTTCTGATCCGCGTATTGGTTACCACTTTATATACCCTGGTTGTGGTTATGGCGGCTCCTGCTTTCCTAAAGATGTTCAGGCTTTGGTGCGTACTGCCGAGAAAGTGGGCTATGTGCCGGAGCTGTTAAAGTCGGTTGAGGCGGTTAATAGTCGCCAGAAAGAGAAATTGTTTAGCCACGTTGAAGCCTATTTTGGCGGTGATTTGCAGGGTAAGCGCATTGCCGTGTGGGGCTTGTCGTTTAAACCTAATACCGATGATATGCGCGATGCATCGAGTCGAGTATTGATGGAGAAACTGTGGGCGGCTGGCGCGGTGGTGCAAGCATATGACCCAGAGGCCATGAACGAAGCGCAGCGTATATATGGCACCCGCAGTGATTTGAATTTAATGGGCACTAAAGAAGCCGCATTGAATGGCGCCGATGCCTTGGTGGTGTGCACGGAATGGAATGCGTTTAAAGCACCGGATTTTGATTTGGTACAAGAGAGTCTTAAGCACCCAGTGATATTTGATGGCCGTAATTTATATGATCCAGACTTGTTAGAGTCGCGAGGGATTGGGTATTACGGTATAGGGCGTGGGCGGAGTGTTTTGGGGTAGAGGCTTGTATAGCGCTTGGTGTGGGGTGTTGTTGGAGGCTCTGCCATCGGGAGGAGATACCGGCTCGGGGGCCGGTATGACGGTGTTAATAAGTCCGATATGACGCGCCGCCTGTTGTCATTCTGAACTTGATTCAGAATCTGGTGTTGCGAAGTGCATTGGGTGCCGCCCGGTGAGATACCGGCTCGGGGGCCGGTATGACGGTGTTAATAAGTCCGATATGACGCACCGCCTTTTGTCATTCTAAACTTGATTCAGAATCTGGTGTTTCGTAGTTTTTGGGTGGAGCTCAGTGAGATGCTGGTGAGGTGTGGCGTACTTTTTGAGGCTCTGCCGGCGGGATGAGATACCGGATCAAGTCCGGTATGACGGTGTTAATAAGTCCGGTATGACGAATTTAACAAGGCGGGTATGACGCACCGCCTTTTGTCATTCTGAACTTGATTCAGAATCTGGTGCTGCGAAGTGAATTGGGTGCCGCTCGGTGAGATACCGGCTCGGAGGCCGGTATGACGGTGTTTATAAGTCCGATATGACGATTATAAAGAGCCGGGTACGACGTACTTTGTAGGTCGGAATGAAGTGCTTTGTAGCCCGATATGAGGGCAATATTAATTCACTAATATTCCAAGGATGGATGAGTGTGAAATCTCCTGCTGTTTATATTCTGGCAAATAAGCCACGTGGTGTTTTGTATATTGGGGTGACGAGTGATCTCCTAGTACGTGTTGCGCAGCATAAAGGGCATGTCGTGGCTGGTTTTAGTAAAAAATACGGCGTTGATTTATTGGTCTATTTTGAGCAGTTTGATGATATGTATGCCGCGATAAGTCGCGAGAAGCAGTTAAAACGATGGCGGCGGAAGTGGAAAATTGAGCTGATTGAAGCGGCAAATCCGGGGTGGGTGGATTTGTATGCGGGGATGCTGGCTTAGTTTGGGTGCTCTGCGGTTGGGGGGAGATACCGGATCAAGTCCGGTATGACGGTGTTATAGAGTCCGGCATGACGATGTTAACAAAGCCGGTATGACGCACCGCCTTTTGTCATTCTGAACTTGATTCAGAATCTGGTGTTGCGAGGTGTATTGGGTGCCGCCCAGTGAGATACCGGCTCGGGGGCCGGTATGACGGTGTTAATAAGTCTGGTATGACGATTTTAACAAGGCGGGTATGACGCGCCGGCTTTTGTCATTCTGAACTTGATTCAGAATCTGGTGCGGCGAGGTGTATTGGGTGCCGCCCGGTGAGATACCGGATCAAGTCCGGTATGACGGTGTTATAGAGTCCGGCATGACGATTTTAACATGGCGGGTATGACGCACCGCCTTTTGTCATTCTGAACTTGATTCAGAATCTGGTGCGGCGAAGTGAATTGGGTGCCGCCCGGTGAGATACCGGCTCGGGGGCCGGTACGACGATTATAAATAGTCCGATACGAGGTTAACAAGGCGGGTATGACGCGCCGTCTTCTGTCATTCTGAACTTGATTCAGAATCTGGTGTTGCGAGGTGCATTGGGTGCCGCCCAGTGAGATACCGGATCAAGTCCGGTATGACGGTGTTAATAAGTCTGGTATGACGATTTGAACAAGGCGGATATGACGCACCGCCTTTTGTCATTCTGAACTTGATTCAGAATCTGGTGTTGCGAAGTGTATTGGGTGCCGCCCGGTGAGATACCGGATCAAGTCCGGTATGACGGTGTTTATAAGTCCGATATGACGATTATAAAGAGTCCGGTATGGCGATTTTAACAAGGCGGATATGACGCGCCGCCTTTTGTCATTCTGAACTTGATTCAGAATCTGGTGTTGCGAGGTGTATTGGGTGCCGCCCGGTGAGATACCGGCTCGGGGGCCGGTATGACGGTGTTAATAAGTCCGCCATGACGGTTATAAGAAGTCCGGCATGACGGAAATGAGGTGGCTTTAGCTTCTCAAATTCAGTCGCGCCAAGGCTCTTTCTGCGGCAGCCAGTACTTGCTTGGGCGCAGTGCCGCCGATGTGGTCTCTGGCGTTCACGGAGCCTTCTAAGGTCAGTACATCAAACACGTCTTGTTCAATATCGGTGCTAAAGGTCTGCAATTCTGCAAGGCTCATTTCTGAGAGGTCTTTGTTTTCGGCGATGCCGTAGGCAACGGATTTACCAACCACTTCGTGGGCGTCGCGGAAGGGTAGGCCTTTGCGCACTAGGTAGTCGGCAAGGTCGGTGGCGGTGGAGAAGCCGCGCATGGCTGCTTCGCGGGTTACGTCGGCGTTGACGGTAATGGCAGGCACCATATCTGCGTAGGCTTTTAGGCAGTCTTTTACGGTGTCGATGATGTCGAACAGCGGTTCTTTGTCTTCTTGGTTGTCTTTGTTATAGGCCAGCGGTTGCGACTTCATTAGGGTTAATAAGCTCACTAGATGGCCATTCACGCGGCCGACTTTGCCGCGAATAAGTTCTGGCACGTCGGGGTTTTTCTTCTGGGGCATTATTGAAGAGCCGGTGCAGAAACGGTCGGGCAGTTCGATAAATTTGAATTGCGCCGAGGTCCATAGCACGAGTTCTTCGCTGAAGCGCGACATATGGGTCATTAGCAGGCTGGCGGCGGCGGCGAATTCGATGGCAAAGTCGCGGTCGCTTACTGAGTCTAGTGAGTTTTCGGTGGGGCGGTCAAAACCCAGCAACTCGGCGCTGTAGTGGCGGTCGATGGGGTAGGTGGTGCCGGCCAGTGCTGCGGCGCCCAGTGGGCATTGGTTGAGGCGCGCTGCGCAGTCTTGGAAGCGGCTGTAGTCGCGCTCTAGCATTTCATTCCAAGCCAGCATGTGGTGGCCAAAGGTAACGGGCTGGGCGGTTTGCAGGTGGGTGAAACCGGGCATAATAGTGTGGGCTTCGCGGGTCGCTAGGGTGATTAAACCCTGCTGGAGGCGGCTTAATTCGATAACGATTAAGGCTAATTCGTCGCGCAAATACAGGCGAATATCGGTGGCAACTTGGTCGTTGCGCGAGCGGCCGGTGTGCAATTTTTTGCCGGTAATACCGATTTTGTCGGTGAGCCGCGCTTCAATATTCATGTGCACGTCTTCAAGACTTACTGACCACTCGAAGCGACCGCTGAGGATTTCGGCGCGAATCTCTTCTAAGCCTTCTTGAATTTTGCTGAGTTCGTCGGTGGTGAGTACGCCGACTTTGGCGAGCATGGCGGCGTGGGCTAGCGAGCCGTTAATGTCGTGGTGGTAAAGGCGCTGATCAAAGCTGACTGAGGCCGTAAAACGCTCTACGAACTGGTCAGTTGGCTCGGTAAAGCGGCCGCCCCAGGGTTTAATGCTCGGATCTTTGTCACTCATTGCGCTGTTGTTCCTGTATTGCTTGGCTGTAGGGCTTGCTCCCGCTGACTGGTGCAGGTGGCCCTCAGACGCCTAAAAGGCGCCATTATAGCAGTTTTGCGTCTGCTCGCCTGCGCAGCGATGCGTAATAAAATTGTCATACCTCGTGGCCATACTGTTTTTCCTTAAAATAGAGCCCTCACCCAAGGAAGAGCAATGACCGACGTCAGTTCCCCCCGCGCAAAATTAGTAGAAATGCTGTGGCAGCTAAAGCTGAGCTACGACAAGCAGGGCGATAAGGGCGTGCGTTACATCCATTTTAATACCTTGTTAAATGATCCCGACTACCGCAAAGAGTTGATAGAGCAGGCGGCGGTGAGCAGCAACGCTGAAATTCGCGAATTGGGCGTCGGCCTGCGCAGTATTAATGTTCACTCTGCACTAACTCAAGGCCGCCACGACCGCGCCCTAGGGGTGAACCCCGATATTGCCGAGACCGTGGGTTATAAACAGGCGGCCAAGGCCGAAAGCAAGCCTATGCGCAAATCTCTGTTGGGCATTGGGGTATTGTTATTGGGCGGCTTAATAGGCGCGGCCTTGTTTAGCGATGACGTAAAAGGCTTGTATAGCAGTACAAAATTGGTGAGTGGCTCGCTGCATGGCGATCAGCTGTGGACCAGCGACAAGACCTGGGTGCTCGACGGTATTGTGTATGCCGAGGCCGGTGCGCGGCTGATTATTGAAGCCGGCACCGTGGTGCAAGGCCGTGAGGGCAGTGCTTTATTGATAACCCGCGATGCTACGATTCAGGCGCGGGGCACGGCGAGCCAACCGATTGTCTTTACCAGCGCCGTGGCAGCGGGCAAGCGCAAGGCCGGCGACTGGGGTGGCTTGGTGCTGTTGGGCAACGCGCCGGTAAATACCGCCGACGCCCAGATTGAAGGTTTAACAGCCGGTGATACTCGGGGCATGTTTGGTGGTGTTGATGCCAGTGATAATTGCGGGGTACTCGAATACGCCCGCATCGAGTTTGCCGGCTACGAGGTATACGCCAATAACGAATTAAATGGCCTGACCTTGGGCGGCTGCGGCAGCAAAACGATAGTTCGCAATGTGCAGGTACACCGCGCCTTAGACGACGGCATCGAGATTTTTGGTGGCAGTGTTGATCTGCGTCATATCTTGATTACCGGCGCGGCTGACGACTCCCTAGACTGGGATATGGGCTGGAGCGGCCGGGTGCAGTTTTTACAGGTTCAGCAATACCCCAGTATTGGCGATAACGCCTTTGAGGCCGATAACGATGAGTTTAACCACAATGCAGGGCCAGTGTCGGAGCCCACGTTTTACAATGTTACCTTGCAAAGTATGCAGAGCAGCGAGCGCCATCAGCGCGCCATGACCCTGCGCCGCGGTACGGGCGGTCACTTTTATAATATGGTGATTGACGGTTTTTCTGGCGAGGCCATCGACATTAAAGACCCCAGCACGGTGGCGCGTATCGATCAGGGTTTGCTGAGTTTTGGCGGTCTGTTGATTAGCGATATTGGCAGCGGCGGCCGCGCATACTTTGCCGATGAAGCCGGCGAGCAAAACGACGACGGCGGTTTTGACGAGGCCGCGTACTTTGCTAAAACGGCAGAGCTGGGTAATAGCCCGCAATTTGTGCAGCGCCTGCAAAGTGAGGCCGATCACGATTATCGCCTTGCCGCCAGCTCACCGGCCAGAAACAAGGCCCAGGCGGTTCCCCAGGGCGAGTTTTGGGATGAAGCGGCGAACTACTGCGGCGCATTTCGGCCGGGGGTGGCGGCGATGTGGACCGACGGCTGGACGAGCTACCCAGTTAACTGATTGTATAACCACTCTTTTTTTGAATATGCGACTCGCCGATTGCCTGCTATGCTCAATGTCTACCTTGGTAAACTTTGATATAGGCAGGCATTGTGCAACGTCGCGAAACTGATAAACCACTGGATTACCGCATTCGCCGAATTTCATTTGTTGGCGATCTTCTTAGCCCCCAATCACTGCTGCTGATCGTTTTGTTGGCGGTGTTGTTGTCGCTGTCGCTGACCATCTTAAAATCGGGTTTACAAAACTTTGATTGGTATCTGCTGGGCATGTCGGGCATGTACATTATTTGGTGTTTGCTGGGCGCGGCAACGATCTTAACCTGGTGCAAACCTCTGTTTGAACGGGTGAGCACCGCCTACACCGCGGGCATCAGTTTTGTGATTGGCCTGTTGTGGGTTGCCGTGGTTACCGTGGCGTCGCAGTGGTTGGCTAGCGGCGTGATTCAGGGCGAGGCTTGGAATATTGATTTTTGGCATATTGCCGACACCCTCACGGTGGCGAGCCTGATCTTGGGCGTGGGCATGCGCTACGCTTATTTAAGCCTGCAATTTCGGCTGCGCGAGCAAAGTATTTTGCACGCCCGCCTCGACGCGCTGCACTCGCGTATTCGCCCGCATTTTTTGTTTAACACCCTTAATAGCATCAGCAGTTTAATTAGCATTGAGCCGGTAAAAGCCGAGCAGGCGGTGGAAGACCTCGCCGCGCTGTTTCGCGCCAACCTGCAGGGCGGTATGAGCATGGTGCCCTGGGTGGAAGAGCGGGATTTGTGTGAGCGCTATTTGCGCATTGAAAACGCGCGGCTTGGCGATCGTTTAAAAGTAGATTGGCAGCAGGCGGAGCTGGGCGACAAAGTCTTGGTGCCCTCTCTGCTGTTACAGCCGCTATTAGAGAACGCCATTTTGCACGGCATCCAACAATTGCCCGATGGTGGCACGGTGGTGGTCGAAGCGCGTCTCAAGGGCGATATGGTCGAAATTGCGATTAGTAATCCGCTACCCAGTGGCGCGGCTGCGCCAGCGGGTAACGGCATGGCCAATGAGAATATTCGGCTGCGTCTGCAAACCCTGTTTGGCGACCGCGCGGGCTTTGGCGCCAGCCGTCAAGACGGTCACTATCGCGCCCATGCTTCTTTCCCCTTGGCTTATGAGCGCAGGGCGAACGCGCGGTGAGAGTGTTGCTGGTTGATGATGAGCCTTTGGCGCGCCAGCGCGCGGCGCGCTTATTGGCCGAGTTAGACAATATTACGGTGGTCGGCGAAGCGAGCAATGCCGAGCAGGCCATTAGCGAGTTTGAACGCTGCCGGCCAGACGCCTTGCTACTCGATATATCGATGCCGGGCATGAACGGCATCGAGCTGGCTAAACGCCTTGGCGAATACGATCCGGCACCCGCCGTGGTGTTTTGCACTGCCTACGATGAATACGCGGTGGCTGCATTTGATACCCACGCTTTGGGCTATTTGCTCAAGCCCATTCAGCGCGACAAGCTCGCGGCAGTGTTCTCGCGTTTGTCGCGGCTCAATCAGGCCCAGCTCTCGGCCTTGGCCGCGCTAAGTGAAGACACCACGAGCAGCGGCCCCCGCCAACAGCTGTGTATTAGTAGCGCCCAGGGTATGACGTTACTGCCGGTGTCGGCGGTGCGTTATTTTTATGCCGACAATAAATACGTAAGCGCGGTGCACCCCGAGGGCGAGTTGCTCTTGGATGAAAGTTTAAAAGAACTAGAAGACGAGTTTGCCGATCAATTTATACGGGTGCACCGCAATGCGCTGGTGGCCTTGGTTTACTTGCAGGGCATTGAGCGGGTTGGGGTGGGCGGCTATCGGGTGCGCTTACAGGGTATGAGCGATGGCCCGCATATTAGCCGCCGGCATTTGCCGGCAGTGCGGGCCAGATTAAGCGCGCGGGCTTAATTGTTAAGCACCAAGTGCGAGTGCGACTGCCCGCAGTGGTGCGTTGGCGCTAAATAGGTGCATAGCAATAGGGTGAAGCAGCTCACGGCTTAATTTGCTCATTACGCTATTCGCCAGCCTGCTTTTAAGGTTTTGTCGGGGCCACCGCTGACGTATCATGGTGGCCCACCTTGTCTTACGGAATAGCTCATGTCTGATAACATAATCCGCATCGCCACCCGCGAAAGTTTGCTGGCGCTCTGGCAGGCGGAGTTCATCAAAGCAGAATTACAAACCGCCCACCCCGGTCTCCAAGTTGAATTGCTGGGTATGACCACCCGTGGTGATCAGTTGCTGGATTCGCCGCTGTCTAAAATTGGCGGCAAAGCCCTGTTTGTAAAAGAGCTAGAGCAAGCGCTGCTCGATGGCCGCGCCGATATTGCCGTGCACTCGATGAAAGACGTGCCCATGGAATTTCCCGAAGGCTTGGGCTTGGCGATTATTTGCGAGCGAGAAGACCCCCGCGACGCCTTTGTAAGTAATCACTTCGCCAATGTAGACGCCCTGCCGCAGGGCGCCAGAGTGGGCACCTCTAGCCTGCGCCGCGAGTGCCAGCTGCGCGCCCAGCGTCCCGATTTACACATCTCAAGCTTGCGCGGCAATGTGCAAACCCGTTTGCGCAAACTCGACGAGGGCGAGTTCGACGCGATTGTGCTGGCTTCGGCAGGGCTGATTCGCCTCGAGCTGCAAGCGCGCATTGCCTCATTTATGTCGGTAGAGACCAGCCTGCCAGCCTGTGGCCAAGGTGCGGTTGGCGTAGAGACTCGCACTGACGATGATCGGGTTAACGCCCTGCTGCAGCCCTTGCACAATAGCGTTAGCGCCACCCAAGTCATGGCCGAGCGGGCCATGAATCGCCGTCTAGAAGGTGGCTGCCAAGTGCCGATTGCCGGCTATGCAATTGCCGATCCAAGCAATCCCGAGCAGCTGTGGTTGCGGGCCTTGGTGGGTGAACCCAGCGGCGCCACTATTCTCACCGCCGAAGCGCGGGGCCCGCGCAGCGAGCCAGAGGCGCTCGGTGTTGCCGTAGCCGAAGATTTGTTGGCCCAGGGCGCAGGCGCAATTTTGAAGGCGGTGTATGGCGACAGCAAACCTGCATAATCTTGCTGATTTGCGGGTGTTAATCACCCGCCCGGCAGATCGCAGTGCCGAACTTCAGGCCGCGTTAACGGCGGCCGGGGCCTCGGTACTTGTGCAGCCGCTGCTCACCATCTCGCCCTTAGCGGCAGACACCCATGCCGCAGAGCTGCAGCGCAGCCGCCAGCTGTTGATGAATCTTGATAATTATCAGCATCTTGTTTTCATCAGTGTGAACGCGGTGCACTATGGCATGGAGCTGATTGAGCAATTTTGGCCCCAGTGGCCGATGGATGTAAAAGTGCATGCCATTGGCGCCGCGACGGCAGCGGCGTTGCGGGCTCGCGACCTCGATGTGGAAGATGTCGATGGCGCCGCCATGAACAGCGAAAGCCTGCTGGCAAAAGAAGGCTTGCAACAGCTGGCCAAGCAGAAAATACTGATCGTTAGAGGGGTGGGGGGGCGTGAGTATTTAGCTGAACAGCTGACTGCGCGCGGCGCCCAAGTAGACTATGCTGAGTGTTATCAGCGCAGCAGCCCCGAAATAGACGGTGTTCAATTTCGGGCGCTACTGCGCCTCCAGCAAATAAACATGGTCTGTGTAAATAGTGGTGAAACGCTATTACATTTTAAGACCCTACTGGGCAATATGGCAGCGGAGTACCCTGTTATAGTGCCTAGTGAGCGGGTTGCAGAAATGGCGCTAGAATTAGGCTTTAGTTGTGTTATTCAGGCTGAAAACGCTGGTACGCCAGCAACACTCGCGGCTTTACAGGCTTATGTAATTAAGTAAATACATCAGCGGCGCTAACCCTGCGCGCTAAGCTTTTAACTTGAGTTTGAGCAGAGAGATAATGATGAGCGGTGATAAACCGGAAGATAATAAAGAATTGAGCGCGGCTGCAGCGGCTGCCGCCGGAAAACCTGCGACACCTCCACCGGCGGCGAGCAGTCCGCCAAAAACGCCAGATGCTAAGCCCAGCAAAGTTAAAACTGAAAAACCTAAGCGGTCGGGCGTGCTCATTGCGTTGCTCGCCCTGCTTGTCGCGCTGTTGGCGCTGGCCCTGTCGGCTTGGCTATACCAGCAAGAGTATATGCTGGCGAACAATGAGGCCTCGGCAACGGCCGAACTGCAATCGGCTATAAATACCTTAACCACCTCGCAACAAGACATGACGGCGGCCATCGCCGCCCAGCGCGAAGCACTGGCGCAGCTGCGCACCGACAGCCTGGGGCAGCTCAATGCGCTAAACAGTCGCAGCCAAGAGCTAGAGAGCAAGCTGCAGTCGTTGACCACCGTCGATCGTCGCGACTGGTTGCTGGCCGAAGTTGAATACCTTCTGCGTTTGGCGAATCAGCGCGCTCAACTCAGTCACGACCCGCGCGCCGCTGCCCAATTATTAAGTAGCGCCGATGCGATTTTGCGTGAGCTAGACGATACCGCTCTGCACGCTGTGCGGGCCGAGCTGGCCAAAGAAATTAGCGCCCTGCACAACAATGCCGATATTGATGTAGAGGGTATTTATTTGGCGCTCCAGGGTTTGGCGACCGAAGCTGGCAAACTGCAGCTCTATCAGGCGCCAACTTATACCAAGGAAGAAGTTGAAGAGACCGGCGATGAATGGCAGCAGCGTCTCGAGAGCGGTTTGGGCCGCGCTTGGGATAAATTGCGCAGCTATATTCGTATCCGCCACCACGAGCAAAACTTTAAAGCGCAGTTAGCGCCGGAGCAGGAAGCGGCACTGCGGGCGAGTTTGCGGCTTATGTTTGAGCAGGCGCAGTTGGCACTGCTGGCCAATCGCCCAGTATTGTACGGGCGGGCCTTAGACAAAGCCGCCGCGTGGCTGGAGGAGTACTACCAGCTCGACGACCACCGCGCCGGTTTGCTAAAGCAGATCAAGGCCGTGCGCGAGATGCCGGTAAGCGCAGAAATGGCCGATATTTCTGGGTCGCTGCGCAGCTTAAAAGTGTATTTAAAAAATCACCGCTGGCAGCAAGAGGTACGTAAATGAAAATTTTCATTGCGGTACTGTTGGCCTTAGCGCTCGCGGCGGGTTTGGCCGCGGCCATTCAGCAAGACTCGGGTTATATTCTTATTGCCTACGGCCAAACCACGGTTGAAATGACCATCTGGGTTGGTCTGGCCGTGCTCACGGTATTTTTGCTGCTGGTGATGTTTATCTTTGCAAGCTTGCGCCGCGGCGCCAAAGTGGGCGACAGCATTGGTTCATTTTGGAGTGTGCGCAGAGCTGCGCGCGGTCGCAGCCACACCACCTTGGGCATGATTGCGTTTATCGAGGGAAACTGGGCAAAATCGCGTAAATTACTTACCGATTCCGCCAAAGACACCGAGACGCCACTGATCAATTACCTATTGGCGGCGCGGGCCAGCAATCAACTGGGCGATGCCTCTGGCAGCCGCCACTATTTGGGTTTAGCCGAAGAGACCAGCAATAAGGCCAGTATTGCGGTGGCTCTGACCCAAGCCGAGATGCAGGTCGAAAATGGTCAGCTGGAAGAGGCGCTGGCCACCTTAACGCGGGCGCGACGCAATGCTGAGCGCCATCCCTCGGTGCTGACCTTGTTAAAGAAAGTGTATATCGGACTGCGCGACTGGGGTTCGCTGTTAGCCTTGATTCCCGATTTGCGCAAACACAGCGGCTTAAGTGAAGAGCGCCTCGCCGAGTTAGAGCGCGAGGCCTTAATGGGCCAGCTTGAACATCTCGCTCAGCAGGGCGACGTAACGGGATTGCAGCAGTGGTGGAAGCATGTGCCGCGCAGCTGGCACAAAGATGCCGGCTTGCTGCTGGCTTATAGCCGAGTATTGGTTGCCGCTGGGGATTCTAGTGGCGCAGAAAAATTACTGCGCCAGTCTT
Organism: Zhongshania guokunii; assembly: GCF_040892635.1. Classification (NCBI taxonomy): domain Bacteria; kingdom Pseudomonadati; phylum Pseudomonadota; class Gammaproteobacteria; order Cellvibrionales; family Spongiibacteraceae; genus Zhongshania; species Zhongshania guokunii. Next base: position 23,127 of record NZ_JBFRYA010000005.1, read on the forward strand.
TAAAACTACAATGGCACAGCGACTTACTTAAATTCTATGGTTTGATCGCGGGCAGCGATGTGGCTAAGCAATTGAGTGCCGCTGAGGCGTGGCAGAAAGACCACAGTGACGATCCGGTGTTATTGCTCACCTTAGGCCGCTTATCGTTGCGCAACGAGCTGTGGGGCAAGGCGCGGGAGTACTTTGAGCAGGCGTATCAGCGCAGCCCCAATGCGGAGGTGTGTTTTGAGCTGGGTCGCCTAATGAGCAATTTGGACGAGCCAGCGGCGGCAGAGCGCTTTACTCAAGAGGCATTGCAGCTGCAAAGCCAGTCGCTACCGAGTTTGCCCCAGCCATCATTAAGCAATCGCAGCGCTTAAAGCCTGCGATTTGCTTTGCGAGCCACAAAACACAGGAGATATTTTGAATATAGACGCCTTGGAAAAAATGTTGGCCAAAGGTATGGACAGCCCAATGCTTCGTTTTGGCTTGGGCAAAGCCTATTTTGATGCCGACCGTTTTAGCGATGCCATTGCGCAATTTCAACACTGTGTTGAGCTCGACCCAAGTTACTCGGCGGCGTGGAAGTTGCTTGGTAAGTCACAGCTGCAAGCCGGTGCGCCCATCGCTGCGGCCTCCGCTTGGCAGCGCGGCTTGCTAGCGGCACAAAGCTCCGGCGATAAGCAAACTGAAAAAGAAATTACGGTGTTTTTGAAAAAACTTAACAAGACGGAATAGGAGCAGCATCCGTCTAATCGGTATTTGTTTACAGGGAGTAAGCTAATGTCAGATGTAGCGGATATGATCGCGGCACTTATGCGTCGCGAGGGTGGCTACGTTAATCACCCCGCAGACCGCGGCGGCCCCACTCACTTTGGGATAACTCAAGCCACCTTGTCGACTTACCTTGGCCGCGAAGCCAGTCTCAGTGAAGTCGAAAATTTAAAGGCCCCACTGGCCAGCCTAATCTATTTAAAAAATTTTTATTACGGCCCAGGCATAGACCAGCTGCCAGAAACTATTCAAGAATTTGTGTTCGACAGCGGGGTGAATCACGGCCCGCGCCAAGCGCTTATCTTTGTGCAGCGCAGCTGCAATTTACTGGGGGCCAAGCCGCCGCTGAAAGAAGATGGCATAATGGGCGACAACACCCGCCGCGCCGCCAGCACCGCCGCTCGCCGATTCTCTGCGCGCTTTATCAAGATATTGATTGCCGAGCGCCGCCATTTTTATTTCAAAATTGTCGAAGCCGAGCCCGCGCAGCAAGTGTTTTTACAGGGCTGGCTCAAGCGTTTGGCAGAGTTTGACGATGCCGAAACACGGTTTGCCTAAGCAGTAAAAAACCACATTCATCACGGGATAGATACATGTTTTCTAAGCTACCGAGATGGGTAGAGTACGGCGCGTTTGTATTGGCTTTTGTCGCAGGCAGCGTCAATGCCATTGGCCTGCTAGGGTTTAAGCACCAGTCGATTTCACATTTGTCGGGCACGGCTACACTGGTGGGCACCGGTCTAATAGAAGGCGGGTTCAGCGACACCTTACATTTACTGGGAATATTGTTTAGCTTTTTACTGGGCGCGGCCATCACTGGTTCGGTTCTGCCTAGTCGCTCCCTAAAGCTTGGTCGCCATTACGACAGCTTGCTCCTCGCAGAAGGCGTCCTATTGCTGGTTTCAATTTACTTCTTAAACGATGGCTCCCTGCTTGGTCATTACACGGCATCGGCTGCCTGCGGCCTGCAAAATGGCCTCGCCTCTACCTATAGCGGCGCGGTGGTGCGCACCACTCATGTGACCGGCATATTTACCGACCTCGGTTTGATGATCGGCGCAAAACTGCGCGGCGAAAACTTCGACCGGCGCAAGGCCATACTCTTTGTGCTCATTATTAGCGGCTTTATTTCCGGCGCCGGTCTGGGTGCGTATTTGTTTAATGCCATGCAGTTTTTTGCCTTGGCGGTACCTGCTGGAATCTGTTTTTTACTGGCCTCGGGCTACCGTGTGTATCGAGTCGCGGCGCGTAGAAAGTTGCGGTGAACTAGTTGACCACGAAGGGCTAGCAGCTCTCTTTTTAAGTTTGTGTCGCGCGGCGACACAGCTGGCATCCCTAGGCAATCTCTTGCCGATATGTTGCGGCATTATGCTGTTAGATAATTCTAATAAGGGACGACTATGGTGAACCTCAAATTATGGGGCCCAGCACTGGTGGTGATGGCGCTACCGGCCGCGGGCTTTGCCGCCGAAGCACAATCACGGACGCTGCTAGAGGAAGTGATCGTTACCGCCCAAAAGCAGCAGCAAAGCTTGCAGGACGTACCAATAGCCGTTGCCGCAGTGAGTGGCGCGAAAATACGCGACGCCGGTATTCAGCGCATTGAAGAACTCACCGCCTATGTACCCAATTTTAAAATGGCGGTAACAGGGCAGGGCAACGCGGTTTATATTCGTGGGGTGGGTTCGGGCGACAACCGTGGCTTTGAGCAATCGGTTGGTATGTTTATCGACGGTATCTATGCAGGGCGTGGCCAGCAGTTTCAATCGCCATTTCTCGACATCGCCTTGGTTGAAGTGTTGAAAGGTCCCCAGGGAACGCTGTTTGGCAAGAACACCATCGCCGGCGCGGTCAATATCAGCACCAGCCGCGCCAATGACGAATTTAGTGGTGAACTGAGTTATCAGTACAATGCCGAAGTCGGCGCCAAGGAAACGACCGCCGTGCTGAACATACCGCTGGGCGACAGTTTTGCGGTGCGCGCCGCGTATAAGCGACTGGAAGAAGACGGCTACCTCGAAAACTTTATTCTCGACCGCGAAGAAGCGAGCCGCGCCGATGACTCGCTGCGCTTGGCTTTGCGTTGGGATGCCAGCGACAAACTCGATGTGAATTTAAAGCTCGAACAGTCCGATTTTGGTTTGCAGGGCACCACCTTTCAGTTAACGGATAACACTGGTACTTTTAATCTATACCAGTCGAATATAGCGCTCCCGATTGATTTGCCAATTTCCCTGCCATTGCCGCTGCTGTCATTTAACTTAGAGGATGAAATCGATCCCCGTGAAGATGGTCGCCTAGATCGCCGCAAGTCAGATAAGCAGTTTGCCTGGCAGCCGGCCAAAACCCAAAACACCAGCGAAGCGGCGGTGCTTACTCTTGAGTACGAGCTGTCTGACGGGATTAGCTTAACCAGTATTACTGGCTATTCGGCCTTTGATTTTATTTTTAATCTAGATGCCGACTTTACCGATTTAGAATTTATCGGCACCGAAAATACCGAAGACTTTACCCAACTTAGTCAGGAGTTCCGGATTGCTGGTAGCATCGGTGAGAGCGTCGATTTTATTACTGGTATTTACGCCCACACCCAGGAGCTGAGCAGCACGCTCTGGCTTAACTTAGACTTTGCCGCCTTAGGGGTGCCGAGCTCGCTGCCGCTACCAGGTCAAGCGGTGTCGCTGCCAACCCAGTTGGCAACCTATACCGAGTTTGAGCAGACCACCGACAGTGTTGCGGTATTTGGCCAAGCCACGTGGAATATCACCGAGGCGCTGAGTGCTACGCTGGGTCTGCGCTGGGGCCAGGACGAGAAGCGCGCGACTAAATACTTAGATGTTGCTGAGTTTCGCTCGCGGGAGCGCAGTGTAAATCCACTTTATGCGATTATTGCGGGTGCGCTAAATAATTCTGAAAATCACAATATTCGCAATGCGCGCAAGGTCGACAATGTGTCGCCAGCGTTTAATTTACAATGGTACGCCGACCAAGATGTGATGACCTATTTTCGCTACGCCAAGGGCTTTAAAGACGGCGGTTTTAACGCTAGCGACACCACCGCAAGTCAGGATGCCTTCACCTATGAAGACGAAGAGGCAGACACCTTCGAACTGGGTTTAAAAACCACTTTGCTCGACGGCTCGGCTACCTTTAATGCGGCAATTTTTTACACCGAGTTTATGAATCGCCAAGTTAGCAACTTCACCTTAACCGGCTATGTGGCAGGTAACGCGGCAGAGTCGATCACCCAAGGTTTTGAAGCGGATATGCGCTGGGCCTTAAATGAACGCGTTACACTTGGCGCGTCGATGGCGTGGTTGGATTCTTACTTCACCTCATTCGTTAATGGCCCCTGTAATGCTGCGCAGACCGATGCGGCCTACCGCGCCGGTAATCCCGATTGTCGCCAAGACCTTACTAACGAAGGCACCGACTACGCGCCGGAAGTATCGGCGAGCTTGACCAGCCAGTTCACCCAGCCTATTGGCGACGCGATGGAACTGCGTTTGCAATTAGATTTGAACTACAGCGACGATTATTTTTACACCCAAGACCGCGACGAAGCCGACGTGCAAGAGGCCTATTACAAAATTAATAGCCGTCTTTCTTTGATGCACTTTAGACAAGGCTGGGAATTGGCACTGATCGGCAAGAACCTAACAAACGAAATGACCCGCTCCAGCGGCAATGACGTACCCTTGTTTGTAGGCGCCCACTTCGCCGCCACCGACGCTCCACGCAGTATTGCCGTGGAAGGCGTGATGCGCTTTTAACCGCGCGCCTTTGATAGAGCCGTCGTGACGGTCCAGCATTGCGTTATGCCGGCTCTAACATTAGGTCATACCGGATCCAACAATACCTCATACCGCTCGGCCATTACGTCATACTGGCTCTAACATTACGTCATGCCGGACTTGATCCGGCATCTGGTGGGGAAACAGTGAACCAGTTCAGTGGTATTGGATTCTGAATCAAGTTCAGAATGACGGGATAGGGCGTTCAGAGTGACGGCTTTGTACGTCATGCCGGCTCTAACATTACGTCATGCCGGACTTGGATCCGGCATCTGGTGGGGCAACCGTGAACCAGCTCAGCGGTATTGGATTCTGAATCAAGTTCAGAATGACGGGATAGGGCGTTCAGAGTGACGGGCCAGGGCGCTCAGAGTGACGGCTTTGTACGTCGATGCGGCAGAGTAATAAAGAAGCCGTCATGCCGGACTTGATCCGGCATCTGGTGGGGTAATTGAAAACTAGCTCAGTGGCATTAGTTTCCGAAGCGCCTTAAAGCGCTTCGAATGTCACCGGTAAGCCGTCGGCGGGGAAAATAAGTGGTACCCAGCTGCGCGGCATTTCATATCCTTCTTTGACTTTTATTTGGTAATGGCTAAGTAAGTGAAATAAAAATAATTTGGTTTGAATTTCTGCAAAATTAAGACCAAGGCATTTGTGCGCGCCGCCGCCGAAGGGCACCCATTGGTAAAAATGCTTTTTGTCTTCGGCGCGGCTTTTAGAAAAGCGCTCTGGATCAAAGCGGTTTGGCTCGGTCCAATATTCTTCCATGTAATGGGTGAAAAGTGGCGAGATCGCGACGGCAGTATTTTTAGGAATATGGTAACCCAGTATATCCATGTCTTTTAAGGTGCGGCGTGGAATCGCCGGTACCGCGGGGTACATGCGCAGGGCTTCTTTGAATACCAGTTTGCTGTCTTCTAATTCACCAAGGTCGTCGTAGTCTAGCTGGGGTTTGCCAAGCGCCTTGTACTCATTGCGCAGCCGCTGTTGCCACTCGGGGTTTTTCGCCAAGGCGTAAACAATAGAGCAGAGCGTGCTGGTGGTGGTGTCGTGGGCGGCAAACAATAGAAAGATAATATGGTCGCGGACGGCTTCGTCGGAAAAGTGTTTGCCGTCTTCGTCGGTGGCGTGGCAGATCTGCGAAAAAATATCGCGGCCCTCGCCGCGGCGCTTGGCATCGATATGCGCCATGATAAAGTTTTCTAGATGCTGCCGGCCGCGCAAACCGCGATACCATAGCGTGCCAGGAATAGGCAGCTTTACCACTGCCATTGATGCCAGCATGGTGTCCACAAACGCTTCGTTAACGCTGCTGGCTTCTTCGCCCATTTCAACGCCAAGGAAAACTTCGGCAGCCACTTCCAGCAATAATTGCTTTACCGCGTATTGGAAATGAAATTCTTTTCCCTTAGGCCAATTTATAACACCTTGTTCAAGGTGTGGATTCATGGTGTCTAAGTAGCCTTCGATTGCATTTTTCTTAAATGCGCCCTGTAAAATTTTGCGATCGTAGCGATGGGCTTCGGCGTCTTTTAGCATAAGACCATTGGGGAATAAGCGATCGAGTAATGGGTTCCACGCCAGCATGCTGGAGAATTCGCCCTCACTATTTTTTAGCACAATCTCATTGGCTTCGGGGCCGAGTAGGGTGAGGCTGTGTTGAAACAAGGTATTGCCACGAGATATTGGCCCGTACTTATTAAAGCGCTGTTCGGTTAATGCCTTGTAATTACGTAAAAAACTAAAGGTTTGTCCAAACACGGGCATGCCGTTGTCGCCGGGAATATGCTCTAGATCGCGGTTTGGGCGACGTGGATATTCTTGGTAATCAATACTCGAACTGCTCATTTTCTTCCTCATTACTGGCATTGGTCGCAGTGTGCGGGCTATCACTGCTGGCACATTAGGGCAGTCGTCGCTAGGGGGTCTAGTCGGCGCGCGACGGTGGTGGTCGTTAGGTGCCAATGCCGCGGTGGGTCATGGTTTTTTGTAAGAAAATGTCAAAATAATGTCATGCTAAGTCATTGCCGCTAGCGCCTTAAGAGGGGATGCTTGAGTTTGTAATGTCGCCGCTGCTTTAGTTTGGCAGCACAAACAATTATCGCGTTTCGCGCTGATTCACTAATAAGAGATAAAAAAATGCTTCCCAGAGATTTTACTGAAGAACAGCAAATGTTCCGTTCCGCCTACCGAAAATTTCTAGAACAAGAAGTTGTTCCAAATATAGATACTTGGCGAGAGCAGGGCATTGTGGATCGCGAGATGTTTAAAAAAGCCGGCGATCAGGGTTTTTTAATGGTGTGGCCAGATGAACAGTACGGCGGTATGGGGGATCGCGACTTTCGCTTTGAACAAATTATTATTGAAGAAACGGCCAATGTGTATGGCGGTGATTGGGCCAATACCTTGCATAGTCGTTTAGTTGCGCCCTATATCGACCGCTTTGGTAGTGACGAACAAAAGGCCCGATTTTTACCGCGCTGCGTGAGCGGCGAGATTATTCTTGCGGTGGCGATGACCGAACCCGATGCCGGTTCCGACTTAGCGGGTATGCGCGCCGTTGCTAAAGATATGGGCGACCACTGGCTGCTCAGCGGCAATAAAACCTATATCACTAACGGTATTAACTCAGACGTAGTGATTGTTGCCGCCAAAACCGACCCTGAAAACAATCCCCACGCCATGGGCTTGTTCCTTGTTGAGCGCGGCATGGAGGGCTTTGAACGCGGCCGCAATTTGAAAAAGATGGGCATGAAGGCGCAGGACACCGCCGAGTTGTTTTTTAATGAGGTGCGAGTACCCAAAGAAAATGTCTTGGGTGATCCGACCCTTGGCTTTTTGTATTTGATGGAAGGCTTGGCCGAGGAGCGCTTGATTGGCGCCTGCGGCTTCTTGTCGGGAGCGCAAAAGGCCTTTGAAGTGACTCGCGAATTCTGTATGCAGCGCAAGGTGTTTGGCAAGCCGTTGTCTAAAATGCAAAACACGCAATTTAAAATGGCAGAACTGCGCACCGAAATTGATGTGGCGCAGGCCTATGTTGATCAATGTGTGGCGGTTCATAATCGCGGTGCCCTCACTGCAGAAGACGCTGCCAAGGCCAAGCTCTACACCAGCGAACTGCTGTGCCGGATGGTTGACGAGGGCGTGCAGTTGCACGGCGGCGCTGGCTATATGGATGAGTATCCGATTTCGCGCATGTACTGCGACGCCCGTATTACTCGCATTTTTGCCGGCACCTCAGAGATTATGAAATTGATTATTGCGCGGGAAGTCTTTGCCGAAAACTTTGTTGAATTTGTCGACCGCGCTTAAGCGCATACCCACATAAAAATAAAAACCTTTGGGGGCGTCGTGCCGGCGTCCCTCGCACTCCCAGCTCAAGTTTGGCGCTGTTACCGACTTTTTGGTCGGCCACTGCCAACAAGAGGCACCTGAGGACTAAGCCCATTTTCAAGGACACTGATAGCCTGAGCTGATTGGTGGCTTGCCGCCTGTAAAGACTGAAGAGAGAAAGCTATGCACGCGACCTACTCCCCAGAAGAACGTCTTTTTCAAGACCAAGTTCGATCGTTTCTTCGTAATAATTTTAACGCCGAGCTCGCCGCGCGAATTCGCGAGCCCGAGACCTTTAAGTCGGCCACTATTGAGTGGCAGAAAAAGCGCTTTGCTAAGGGCTGGGTCGCACCGGGCTGGCCAGTAGAGTACGGCGGCTGCGCGTGGACGGATACCCAAAAGTATATTTTTGACGGCGCCCTAGCTGAAGCCGAGGCGCCAGATGTGCCGCCCTTCGGTTTAAAAATGGTGGGCCCAGTGATTTATACCTTTGGCAATGAAGAGCAAAAAGCGCGCTTCTTGCCGGGTATTCTCAATGGTGACACTTGGTGGTGTCAGGGCTATTCCGAGCCGGGTGCGGGCAGCGATTTGGTTGCTTTGCAAACTCGCGCGGAGCGCGACGGCGACGACTACATAATCAATGGCACCAAAATCTGGACGACCTATGCTCAGCACGCAGATTGGATTTTTGCGCTGGTGCGCACCGACACCACTGCCAAGCCTCAGCAGGGCATCAGCTTTTTGCTAATCGATATGCGCAGTAGCGGAGTGAGCGTAGCGCCTATTACCTCGATAGACGGTGAGCATCATCTCAATGAGGTGCGTTTTGACAATGTTCGGGTGCCAGTGGCCAATCGTATTGGCGAGGAGAACAAGGGCTGGACCTACGCTAAGGCGCTGCTTACCCACGAGCGCACCGCGCTGTCGGGTATTGCCTACTGCAAACAGGTATTAAATACGGTTCGCCGCCTTGCCGCAGATGAAAATGATGACGGCCAAGCACTATTGGCGAGTCCGACCCTGCAAGCGCGCATGGCCGATATCGAAATGGAGCTGATGGCATTGGAATACACCGAGCTGAGGGTATTGGCTGCGGTTGCCAAGGGCGGCGCGCCGGGTATGGAATCGTCACTACTTAAACTTAAAGGCACCGAGCTGCAACAGGCGGTGCAAAGTCTGCAGTTTGACGTAGCCGGTTTATACGGCAGTGTTTTACCTAGTACTGGCTTAGCCATGGGCCACGATTACGGCGACCGCGCGCGGCGTGAATATATGTTTGGCCGCGCCTGCACAATTTATGGCGGTAGTAATGAAGTGCAAAAAAACATCATCGCCAAGTTTGGCTTGGGCTTGTAGGAGGGCGCTATGGATTTTTCATTGAATGCTGAGCAGCAATTGCTCAAAGATAGCGTCGATAAGTACATGTCGGAACGCTACGACAGCGAACAGCGCCGTAGTTACTTGGCGGCGCCCAAAGGCTTCTCCGCTGCAGTGTGGCAAGATTTTGGTAATTTAGGTTGGCTCACGGTGCCACTGCCCGAAAGCGAAGGTGGCTTTGGCGGCTCGGTAGTGGATACCGCGGTGTTAATGGAGGCAATGGGACGCTCGGTTGCGGTGGAACCGTATTTAGCTACGGTATTGCTGGCGGGGCAGTTAATTGCCAATGGCGATAATGCGACATTAAAAGAGCGTTATTTACCCGATATTTTGAGCGGCAACTGCCAAGCGGCATTTGCCTACCAAGAGCGGCGCAGTCGCCACCAGCTTGACGCGATCGATTGTCAGCTTGAACGCAATGGTGACGGTTACAGCCTCAATGGCCATAAAACTTTGGTGTTAAACGGCGCGATTGCCGATGTGCTAATAGTGACGGCGTGGTTGGATGAGAGTATCGCCTTATTTGCGGTGCCCGCAAATAGCGCGGGTGTGCATTGCGATGCTTTCCGTTTGATGGATGGCCAAGGCGTAGCGAATGTGCGTTTCGATGCTGTGCAACTCCCTCGCGAGAACTTGGTGTGCGCAGGCGCGGGTAGTATGGCACTGATCCGTCGAGTGCTAGACGAGGCCACTATTGCAGTGTCGGCGCAGGCCGTTGGTGCCATGGAGTATTTGCTTAAAGCGACCGTGGATTACAGCAATACCCGCAAGCAATTTGGGCAGCCGATTGGCAAGTTTCAGGCGCTGCAACATCGCATGGTGGATATGTATACCGCGACTGAACAGTGTCGTTCGCTGCTGGTGAGGGCGCTGTGTTCGAATAGTATTGAGCAAGGTGACGTTCAGACGCAAGCGCAAGCCGAGATGGATATTGCCGCACTCAAAGCCATGGTGGGCAAGCTCGGCCGCGCGGTGGCTGAAGAGGCGGTGCAGATCCACGGTGGTATGGGCGTTACCGAAGAATTAAATATTGGCGATTATTTAAAGCGTTTGATGGTAATCGACAGTTTGTTTGGCGATCAAGATTGGCAGCGTCGTCGCTTTGCCACCTTGCGTTACCAATAAGTTTTTGTCCAAGCCATCCTAAGTAGTTCAGCGCGGCATAGCATTGCTGCGCCTAACAAATAAAAAGGAATAATAAATGTTTGAAAACTTTATGGATTACGTGGCTTTTCAAGCCACAGCGCGCCCCGAGGCTCCGTTTGCCAGCGATGTTGATCAAAGCCTAAATTACGGACAAGCGTGGCAGCGCTTAGGGCGCGTTGCGGCGCGTTTGCAGGCTAATGGTATTGGTAAAGGTGATCGGGTTGTTATTCTCAGTAAAAACTCGGTGGACAATTTACTGGTGTTCTTGGGCTGCGCGCGGGTGGGGGTGGTGCCGGTAGCCATAAATTATCGCCTTACTCGCGACGAAGTGGGCTTTATTGCCGAAGACGCCGATGCGCGTTTACTGTTTGTTGATGGTGAGTTTACGCCCTTGCTAGGCACTTACTTAGCGGGCATTGAACAGGTGTCTATTGTTGGTGGTTTAGACAGCGCGACTCCCTTGGATACGTGGTTGGGGGACGCAGGTGAACCGACGCCGGTCGCACTTAAGGGTGACGATGTGGTTTTTCAAATGTATACCAGCGGCACTACAGGTTTGCCAAAGGGCACGTTGCTGACCCACCGCAATTTAATTAGCAATAGTATTCAGGCGCCGCTGGCGACTGGTCTCACGCCGCGGGTGGGCGACCGTGGGCTTATTATTGCGCCGACGTTTCACGCACTGGGTTTGATGGGCGCACTGGTATCAATTTTTTACGGTAGTGAGCTCATCTTGCATCGCGACTACGATCCCGTGGGCATGATCGAAACCATGGCCAATGACAATATCAGCTTTGTGTCGGTGGTACCGGTGATGCTGCAATTCTCATTAGCCTGTATACCCGATATTGAGAAATATAAATTCCCCAATTTAGAGTGGATCAATTACGGCGCATCACCGATTTCAGTCGATCTACTTAAGACTTGCCTAAAGGTGTTTGGCTGCAAATTTAATCAGGGCTACGGGCAAACCGAGTCCACCAGCGTTTTAACATTCTTAAATAACGAAGATCATTTGCGCGCTCTGCAAGACAAACCTGAGTTGCTGCGCTCTTGTGGGCGAGCAGTGTTTGGCACAGAGCTGCGTATTGTCGACGAGCAGGGTAATACTTTGCCGACCGGCGAAGTGGGTGAAATTCTCGGTCGCGGCCCGCAGGTAATGAAGGGCTACTGGAAGCGCGACGACGCTACCGCGAAGACCGTGGTCGACGGTTGGTTGCACACCGGCGATGCGGGTTATCTCGATGCCGACGGCTATTTGTTTATAAAAGATCGCGTAAAGGATTTGATTATTTCTGGTGGCGAAAATATTTATCCCGCTGAAATTGAAAACGTACTGATGAGCCATCCAAAAATTGCCGATGCTGCGGTGATTGGCGTGCCTGACGAAACTTGGGGTGAAGTGCCCTTGGCGGTGTTGGTGCAGGGTGATCAAGGTGAAATTAGTATTGAGGATTTAATTAGTCACTGTCGCGGCTCGTTGGCGAGTTTTAAAATTCCCAAACATCTTGAGTATGTCGCGGTATTGCCGAGAAATCCTAGCGGCAAAATATTAAAGAAAAACTTGCGCGAAAGCATTGTTCCTAAATTTCAAACAGCTGTGGTGTAAAACTTGGTGATGCTCAAGTTTTAACTGACCGCTTAGCACAGCGATTATAGCGCTGTTGGCAAATGATCAAGGAGGTGCAGAATGATTAAGTTTTTTAGAACCCTATTGCAGCGCAGTTATTTGGCGTTGATTGCGATTCCCTTTAAGTTAATGCCGTCGCTGGCCTATATGGCTTTTAATGGTCAAGGGAGCACGGCGCAGCTGTGTCGCCATATAGCACGTCAGGGTATTAAGCGTGTTTTGGTGGTGAGTGACAAACCCTTGGTTGCGCTGGGTATTGTTGCTCGGGCGGTGGATGTGCTGCAAGAAGAGGGCGTTAGCTGCATTATTTACGACGGCACTCTGCCCGATCCGACCTTTGCCATGGTCGACGCCGGTTTGGCTCTGCAGGCACAGCACAGCTGTGATGCCGTGCTTGCGATTGGCGGCGGCTCTTCAATTGATTGTGCAAAAATGATTGCGTCGGCGGCGAGCAATGGCCGCGACGCTAAAAAATTAGTTGGATATTTCAAAGTAAAAACTGCACCGCTGCCGCTGTTTGCGCTGCCAACTACCTCGGGTACGGGTTCCGAAGCGACTATTGCAGCGGTTATTTCCGATCCGCAAAGTCATGAAAAATGCTTTATAGCCGATCCTAAAATGCTGCCCAAGGCAGTGGCTTTAGATGCCGATTTACTGCTCGGTATGCCCGCGGCGATCACTGCGGCCACGGGGATGGATGCACTTACTCACGCTATCGAAACCTATATTAGTTTGTGGGGCTCAGACACCAGCAATGGCTATGGCTACGCCGCCGTAAAAATGATTTTCGACTACTTGCCCCGCGCCTATCATAAGGGCGATGACGCCGTGGCCAGAGAGCAAGTGGCGCTGGCTGCGTATTACGCGGGTATGGCGATTAACGAGGCCAGCGTGGGTAATGTGCACGCCATTGCCCACCAATTGGGACGTCATTACGGCACGCCCCACGGTTTGGCCAACGCCCTGGTAATGCCGGAAGTGCTGCGCTTTATGGCGGTGGCGGCCCAGCAACCACTGGCGAATTTAGGGCGTTTAATTGCAGTGGCAGATAGTCGCGACGACGATCGCGTGGCTGCGGGCAAATTCATAGATGCGGTGGCCGATTTAAATCGTCGTCTCGGCATACCCGAGCAATTGGATGCGCTGCGCGACGCCGACATCGCAACAATTGCAGCAGATGCGGTGAAGGAGGGCTCGCTGTATCCGGTGCCCATTTTGATGAGTCGCAATGAGTGTCAGACAATTTTGCGCAGTTTGCTAAGCAGTACTGAGGGCGCCGCGGCACTGGCCTGATGTTTCAGTAAATATTGGCGAAGTTCGTCAGCATAAAAAACCCCAGCAGCGACTGGGGTTTTTTATGTCTTAAATTTAGTGACTATAAACGCGAAGGGGGCGCTAAGGTTATTTAGCTTTGCTGAAAGGTCGCATAGTGGCTGCGACGCATAAGCTGAGGTGAGCTGGCGTAATAGTCGCTGAAGGCGCGGTTAAAGTTGCTTGGATGTTTATAGCCAAGTTGATAGGCGATTTCCTTCAAACTCATGTGGGTGTTGAGTAAATACTCTCGCGCCAGCTCCATGCGCACCTCCAGGCAGATTTGGCGAAAACAACTACCGGCCTGCTCTAAGTGTCGCCGCAAACTACGTGGGCTCATGCGCAGTAATTTGGCGGTATTGCCTAGTTGAAAATTGCAATCTTGGGGGCGAGCCATAAGTAGGCGTTTTACCTGGGGAACAATTCCGCCGCTGCGATAGCTTTCGCTAAGGATCTGCTGCACGTGGTGGGAGCAGGCGATCATTGCCTGTTCATTGCCGCTGGGGATCGGCCGCTGCAGCCAGTTTAGCGGCAATGCAATAGTGTTGTAGGGCGAATCAAAATGCACAGGACAGCCCAGTAGTTCGCCATAGCGCGCAGCGTGGTCGGGGGTACTGCAACTGAGTTCAACATAGTCCGGCACCGCCGCCCGTCCCTCGGGCAGTATGCCCTGCACATAGCGCCAGGCCGCGACACTGCACAGTTCCATAATCAACTGTTCTATGGGGAGGGCATTCTTGGTGAGCTGAAAGCGGATTAAGGCGTGGTTTTCTGCGCGCTCAAGATGGACCTTCACTAAAAAGCTAGCTTCGCTAAAGGCGTGGCAGCTGATATGGGTGGCTTGCTCGCAATTGCTGGCGGTGAGCATGGCATAGCCGAGTAGCCCAAGATCGCTAAGCTGGGCGAGGTCGCCCAATTCCAAGGCAATCGCAGGCGCGTCTTGGCTGCGCAGGGCATTCAATAATACCAAGACGTTAACGAGGCTATTGCTACTTGGTGCCTGCCACCACTCATCGCCAATGTCGCAGCGACGGCCGAGCTCGGCGCAGTCAATAGCGGGATAGCGATGTTGCAATAGGCGCCACAGAACCCGCAGTAAACGGGCTCCGAGCTGTTCCATTTCGATTAATTGCACAATGAATAAACAACTATGGCCATAAATGATAAAACTTGACGGTCACTAATGATAATACTTTTGAGGGCACAGGGGGACAATATTTGGTCTGAAATTGCTAGTCTGCGTATGTGATATTGCGGCGCTCAAAAATGCCGCTAAATAATAATAGAGCGTGAAGTGCGCGCACGGCCGCTGCCGAGCGAATAAGGAGGACGAAATGCGAACGCCTACAGTATGCAAAGAGTATCTCGAAAATCTTTTGGAGTACCTCGCAGAGCAGGGGGTAAATTCCCGTAAACTGCAGTCGGTACTGCGTTTGGATCCCTTGTCTCATATTACCGAGCACGGGCGCGTGCCCCTGCGCTTATTTGAAATGACCCTCGACGCTGGCGCGACTTTGCTCAATGACCCTTGTTTGGGAGCCCATGCAGGTACCCACTGTTCACGCACGCCATGGGGAATCGTTGACTACCTTGGTATGAGCGCCGCAGATGCCCGCGAGGCGCTTGATGGCATACAGCGTTACTCGCGCTTGTTGATTGACCACGGCGATATGGTGCTGACGGAGATCAATAGCAAAACAGCGTGTTTAAGTTGGCAACAGGTATCGCGCCAGCAATCGGCGCCCCATGTTGTTGAGTTTTTCTTTGCCAATTGGTATCGCGTGAATAAGCCAATGCTCGACCGTGGTGATGCGCATCGTGAGGTGCACTTTGCCCACGCGGCTAACGGCCGCGAACAGCAGCTTACGGAATTGTTTGAAGCGCCGGTGCAGTTTGGGAAAAAAGTAAATGCCGTGCATTTTGGCCGCGAATTACTCGACCAGCCCACTTTGTACCCTCACCCAGGTATTCACAAATCACTGGAGCAAGCAGCCCGTATTGAATTGTCGAATTTACAGTTTGAAGACCGCCTGATTAAAGATGTGCGCGATTGCATCGCCGGCCAACTCGCCGAGGGTGTGCCGCGCTTAGAGGATATTTCTGCGCAACTTGGTATTGGTGCGCGCACATTGCAGCGCCGTTTAAACAACACCGAGACTAGCTATAAAAGTTTGGTTGATGAAACCCGCAAGGCGCGCTCACTGGGCCTTATTGCCCAAGGTGATCTAGCCTTGTTGGATATCTCAGCAGAACTTGGCTTTAGCGACCAAAGTGCATTTCAGAAGGCTTTTAAACGCTGGTATGGCCAGGCGCCGGGGCGCTACCGAATGATGTTGCAGGCGAGCTAGTACAACAGCTTTCATAATAATAAATATTTATAATATTAGGCTGCTATTTAATCAAACCTACCCCCCTATTAAGGGGGTGTTAGATTGGCTTTGCTAATTGTTATTCTCTTGCAATTACTCTTATTGCGAGTCTGCACCAATGAAAAACATTATCTCCTTGGCATTTATTTCTCTATTTTTGTTTGGCTGTGCTGGGGTCGGCGCAAAAAAGCAGGCCGACCCCGTGCTGCTAAGCAATGCAAAAGTTATTGCCGGTAAAAACCAAGTTTTACTCGGTGATTTTAGAGTGAGCTTTATCACTTTTGATAAAAGCTCTGCTAAAGCGGAGAGTTCGATGTTCAGCTCAGACAGCGGCTATGCACGTAGTACGCTGCGCGCTAAATTAGCAGGTGTGCCAGATAGTGTAATGCAGGAACTTACCGATGCGGCATATCAAGATTTTGTCAAAAAACTCAAGGCCAATGGCTATACCTTGGCCAATGGCAGCGTTCTGACGGCTAATGGTGAATGGCAGAAACTTGATACCGAAGCCAGTCCCAAAAAGATCACGTCGTCGTTCAAGGCGCTAACCGGTGGCAATCAAGAGAGCTCGACGTTTGCACCGAGCGGAAAGTCGTTGATTAAATTGAATGTCGCTAAGATGATGCCCTACCAAGTTTACTCGGCAGCCAATGAAGTGGGTATGCCAATTTTGAATGTGAACTACACGGTTCATTTTGTGTATTTCGGCAGCGAAACCGATTATAAGGCAAATGCCTATACCGATATCAAAGGCGCCGAATACTCTGCTGAAGTCTCTGCTGGCCAGGGTATTCAGGTTGTGCCGGGTTCTGGTTTAGATCTGATCATGGGTGTAACTAGTACCTTCAATGACCCCAATGCCAAATTAAGCATTGGCGCACCAGTGGTCGTTCCTGGTCCGTTCGGTCGTAGCAACGATGCCACCAGTGGTTTCCAGAAAGCAGCGAATACCTTCTCGGCAGTCATGGGCATGGTGAGCGGAGGCGCGTCGTCGGCGAAAGATATTGATATCATAGCCGACCCAGATGTTTATGCCGCCAACGCTAAGAAGGCACTGCTCGAAGCAAACCAGCGTTTAACGAGCGCACTGGCTGCGGCAAAGTAAGTGGCTAATCGTTTGGCAGTTTCAGGTCTGGGGCTGCCCCTTTTTATTCTAGCCAGCTGGGGAAGTAGCCGAGTTGGTCAAGCACCTCGGTATCGTGAGCGGGTACAATAACAACGTCTGGATACTGCCGCGAAAATTCAGCCAGTTGATTTACGCGCTCTTGGGTGGCGACTGTATCGTCATCCACTAGCCATCGCGCGACCCAGGATTTAGGCGCTGCACGTTCTAGAGCCCGCGCCCGCCATAAAGTGTCGCCACAAAGTAAGTATTCACTGCCGCTGCTGGTGCGTAAATACAAGCCAACTGAGCCAGGGGTGTGGCCGCCTTGGTCGACCAGCACGACCGAGCCATCGCCGTAGAGGTCTAAGCTTTTTTTGTAATTTCGCCACGGAGTGTCTGTTAGGGTGTACTCGTGCCAGCGTAAATCCGGGTTGGCGAATTGGCTTGGCATAACATTTCCTTCCGCAATATAGGCATGCTCTTCTGGCAGTGCCCACACCTCTGCATTAGGAAAGTCAGCCACTCCACTGGCGTGGTCCCAATGGGTATGACTGAGAATTATCTGATTTGGTAGTGTTTGGTGATTGGCTTCAAGCTGGTCACGAACTGGCTTCACAGAGTCATATTTAAACGCGGGTCGCATCCACAAAGGCATATCTGCTTGGTACTGCTGTTTAATATTGCGGCCTAGACCGGTATCAAACAGAAAGCGGCCTTTAGGGTGATCCACCAAAAACGCGACATAGGACATTCGCACTTTGCTAAACCAGCTCCCGCCGGAGTACGACAGCGCATCAAGGGTGTTTGTCCCTGAGGTGTTGATAACCGCGAAACGCACGGTTTGCTCGGACTCTCCAGCGTCCTCCGCATGGGCAAAGGCGGAGGAGAGCAGTGCAACGGTGAGCGTCGCTGCTGTGATCAAAGTCTGAATACAGTGCATTAATCGGGCTCCGTGAAAGGTGGGGCTATTGATCGAAGCCTGATGACAGGGCCAAGATCATTGTTATTGTGTGTTAGCGATCAACGCGCGTGCCTCGTTCTCGTAAGTTCGTTTTACCGCGACCTGTAAATATCGCTTAGCTTTCGCTGCGGCGAGTTCATGGTTCCCCACGCTTTGAGCGCTCAGTGCATAGCGATACCAAAAGGATTCTGGTTTCTCGAAATCCATATCTTCTAGTTTTTTAAACGCAACGAGGGCCGCGGAATGATTGCCCGCCTCCAGTGCGCTGGTTAATTTATAGAAATATTTATGCTTGTTCTCTTGTGGGCTATTCCAACTATCGGATTCCAGTGCGAGTGAGGCTATTTGCGTGCCGCTAAGATCATAGACCGTTTCATAGGTCTTACCTTGATGTTCTATATTAAATTTTGCATTTAAAGTGTTCGGTTTGTTAGGCCAGCTTTGTATGATTCGTTTAATGTTTATAGATTGGGCGTTGGGGTTAAGCCCCTCTGGAGGGTGACTGTAGATTTCTCCCGATTGCAATTGCCCAGAGAGTACCAAGCTCAAAGTGGCACCGTAGGGTAGTTCTGAATATGATTTGTTCTCGATGTTGCCAGTTGGACGTTCATTTTGATCTATATTTTCGGGGTAGTTAGTCCAACTAGTGGTGTAACCAAAGCAGCTCTTGGTATCCATGAGGCAGGCTATCCAGCCATAGAGAGGAATGATGAGCATTGGCCATTCTGGGGCGAAGTACATGCGATCGTATCTTTTGTAGCGCTCAAAATCATACTCTTGCAGAACGTAATGAGTCTGCGGGACGAAATGCAAGTATCCCTCGCGGACACTAAAGTTGGTCAGCTCGATATTGCGAACATTTTCTTTCTTTGCGTCATAATCTTTGTCCCAGCGCTGCTGAACCCCAGCATACTCGGTTCTAAATTCTTGCCGGTTGGCGCAGGCCTGCAAGGTCGTTAGTAATGCGATAGCGAGTAGGGCTTTTGCAGTTCTTGCTGTAAATGTATTCATAATCCTCGGTATCGTAATTTTGCTGGTAGCTGAGCTGGTCTTATGCACTGGTCTTGTCTCCATTTACAGCGTACGTTTTCAAATGCCGCGTATAAATACGTTATAAGTAAGATCAATTTTTAGTTTTAACGACTACGTAGTAAGCATAATTTTTTTCGGCGATAGCTAAAGTGTTCTAGCCCACCAACTTTTTTTCCATCAGCGGTGTAGGCTTGCGTAGAGCCACTAATAAGGTCACCGTCGTCACAGTTTCCGTCTTCGTGATCGTAGGATTCGCGACTGATGTAGTGGCCATCTTTGAAGCTAAAGCTGATCGGACTACGCGCGAGGACAGTGCCATTTTCGTCAATGAGTTGGGCTCCCCTATACTTTTTTACGATCGCCCGATCTAGGTCGTCAAAAGGCTCTGCGGCGCTGTATTGAAACTCAATCACCGTTTCGCCCTTAGAATTAATAAAACCATAGAGATCATCTTCGCTCGCCAGTATTAAGCCTTGCGGTGAGAAATGAGATGACTCAAGCTTGATGCCATAGAGTCGATTATGCTCGTCGCCGGTGGGGGTAATTGACAGAAGGCGATCATTTTTTTCAACCAGCGCATAGCCATCTTTAAATCTAGTCGCTTCCGAGTATTGGGCCTCGATGACGACATCACCGTCTAGTTTATAGCCGTAGCGGCCATGTTGTTCAAAGCGCTCTAGCCCCTGCCATTTTGCATGACATTCTTGAGTCCGCACTAAAAGGGTTTTCAGCTTTGCAGGCATCTTTTCAATGCAGGCTTCGCTATTGCGTGTGGCGAGTAGGTATTGCCTGACTAAACGGCCATTTTTATTTTTAGATTGCTCGTCGCCGTTTTCTATGTCGCGACGGATTTCCGTAAGAGCCGACCGGTCATCGATCGACTTGTTAACTTGTTTTAACTGGGCATCAAATGCCGCATCGCTAAATAAGGAATCTATGTCATTAACCGCCACGACTTTTGCCGCCGCGCTGCGTTTCTCGGCAATTTTTTCGCGATCAGCTAAGCGTCGCTCTAATATAAAACGCTTCAATGGCCACAGGTTAACTTCGCCTTTTTCAACGGCGGCCCATCTCAGCCAAGATCGCTCTAATGCTGAAGCTTGTATAACGGCTTGGTGATAGGTTTTTTTTGCGGAATCGGCGTCTAAGTAGCTGGGGCTGCGAACATCGCGAAGATTGAACTGTGATTGCAGGCTGTTTGTAAATGTATTCTTAATATCGTTTCGGATTAACTTCTGCCAAGCTGGGCTTCCGGTGACCGTGAAGCTCCATTCATTACTGCCCGGCGCGTCGAGATAGCCGGGATCACAGGAGATGGCCGTCCGGCCGCCTTGGCCTATCTGGAAAATAAGCTGGAGTGAAAACAGGCGGGTCTTTTTGAGTGCGTCTTTGGGGAAGTAGCTGAGAGGGTATCCTTCACCGTCAATGCGAGCGGATTGAATCGACCACTTGGCGCGACAGGCGATAAGCGGCTCCCCCATTAGCATATCAGCGGCAAACTCAGGCTCAATTTTAACGCGTAAGTAATCGTCGCTGTTGTAAGAGTAAACATCGATGACAATCGGCTCAATTGCAGCGAAGCTTGGCGCAGAAGACAAAACCAACAGAAATACAGCAAAAATCCGTAAACGCATAATCGATGTTCGTTCCTTTGAGTTACGGAGGCGTGTGTTTGCCGTCCTGAAAGCCCAATAATCTTAGAGGATACTGAAGGGGTGATCAAACGCTGTGCGGCATAAGTAAGTCGATTTGGTGGCATATACACCACTTGTCTATAGAGAATGCCGAGTCCAGAATCAAGGTGCAAAGCGTGTGAATGGCGACGCAATATTCGACGGTACTTGGCAATATGCGGGCGACGGCGCGAATTGCGGTTTAGCGTAGAGATGTCTTTAGCTGAATGTTTATGTCCGCACATGACAAAAAAATTAGTCCAATATGACGATAAATGAAAATCCATTACCGCTTGGGTAGTAGCGGCGTTTCTGCGGCGAGTTCCAGTCGTTATAATTGTGAATATAGCGCTCAAATCTTTTCGAATAGCAAATTTTAAGGAAAATTGTTCATGGAAATAAAAAGTAATACGCTAATGCGTTCCCCACCAGCGGATTACTTTCCCGCAAAAAGTGATAGCTGGTTTGTGTTGAAAGACGGCTATGACGCCGAAAAAACACTGTTCTACTACGACTACGTTTCAGGTCCCGGCGAACCAGTCGCGACTGTTCTGATGGTGCACGGCAACCCTGAGTGCTCCTATACCTATCGTCATATCCGTGACCACTTAATTAAATCAGCTGGCACATTTCGCATTATTGCGATGGACCATATCGGTTTTGGTTTGTCTGACGCGGCTGATTTTGAAATGGTTGATATGCACCACGCTGCGAATGTTCTGCAGCTGGTGCGCCATCTTGAGCTTGAAGATATCACCTTGCTTGTCCACGACTGGGGCGGGCCTATTGGTATTGGCGCATTATTAAATGACCATTGGCGCGTGAAAAATCTGGTGGTAATGAATACCACGGTATTTCCAATGTCGTCGTCGGGGTTTACTTATCAAAACTACCCGATTACATGGTTTCCATGGTGTCGCGTCCCGCATTTTATTCCCAATTTTTTATGGGGTGGTGTGGCCGGCTACGTGGTGTCGCATGCCGAGCCGCAGAGTAATGCCACGTTTTTTTGTGGCGTCATTGGGTCTATATTGAAATTCCGATTCCGACGTTTTGCTAAAGGGAGTCCCGAGTATGTCTGGTCAGAAGTCTTACGCAGCCCAAGCAACGTAAAAAGTTCTAAACGAAATGTATTGCAAACGCCGGTGTGGGGGCACGGTTACCAGTACCATGATCCGACGCACGGAATACAAGACAATCATGGGTTCTATACGTTTATTCAGCGTGAAATTCTTGCGCAGTGGGGCGCTGCCGGACGCAATATCCCTATTTGTGGTTATTTTGGGAAATGGGATCCCTGCGGAAAAGATGAAGTTATTGCGCAGTGGCAGCAAGCGCTTCCGCAAATGAAGCAGCGCACGCATGAATTCCCTGAGGTTGGTCATTTTATTGAAGAGACCAAAGGCGAAGAAATTGCCGAGGGCATTATTGCTATGGTGAATGAAAAATAGTCATTACCGCGAGAACGGGCAGGCGATGCGTGATTACGGCAATATACTGTAAAATGCTATTTTTCTAGTTCTTTACGCAATTTCTGTCTAACCCCCATCAGCATCTTGCCAAAGGCGTTCTCGCCACGCAGGTCGCGACCGCTGCCCCAAAAGTAGTCGTACTGACTTAGGTCCTTGATTTCCATGTCGCCGGAATTCAATAGCATTTGGGCAACATCTGCATGGCTGCGCGCTTTGATATACGTGGCGCGGGTCATATAGGTTACGCTGTTTTTCTTCCAGTCTTTGCGCTTTTGGTGGCGACGGCTTTTACCGAGTTTAGCTGCATCTGCTGGGTGGGCGGCTAGACGAATCTGCTCGCGATACTCGGCGTCGTCAAATTTCATCGCCTGATAGTAGTGCTCTACCGAGGGCCACTCGTAGCCATCCAGCTCAAATCCGCTTTTTGCGTAAGAAGCTAAAGGGTTGCTCGGATCGTCTCGTGTGAGAGTGAATAGGGTCTTCTCTTTTTCGTTAAACAGCATCGGCTTTATCCAAATTCAGCAGTAGAAGAGTAAATAGTATATAGGCTTCTTGTGGGGAAGAGTGCTTGTTTTACTGGCCTCTATAATGGCAGTTCATAATTCCGAGCGGGATCAGATCCATGTCTAATTCAGTACAGCACTTTCGCGGTGTCGCATCTGCCCAGAATCTGGTTGGGAGAGGCTTGAGTAGGCTGACCGTGATATTCTACTTCAAACTTATCAATGCTATGGAGCGAGACCGTGCTCAAATGTGAAGTAATAGAACCGAAAGGCGCACACGATGCGACTGTAATTTGGCTACATGGGCTTGGCGCCAGCGGCCACGATTTTGTGCCTGTAGTGCCTCACCTAGGCTTGCCTAGCAATCACGGTGTTCGTTTTGTGTTCCCTCACGCGCCAGAGATACCCGTTACGATCAACGGCGGTATGGTAATGCCCGCGTGGTACGACATACTGGCTATGTCGATAGAGCGCGAAATAGACCTAGTGCAGATAGAGTCATCGGCTGCCGCTGTGGGCGAATTAATACAGCGCGAATTGGATGCGGGCATAGCGAGCGAACGCATCGTACTGGCGGGCTTTAGTCAGGGTGGCGCCGTGGTGTATCACGCGGCACTTTCATACCCCAAACCCCTGGCGGGTTTAATGACCATGTCGACGTATTTCGCCACAGCCAAAGAAGTGAAACTCTCGGAAGCGAATAAAGTGCTACCAATCCATATTTTTCACGGCAGCCAAGACCCTATGGTGCAGGAGTCGATGGGCCATACCGCCAATCAAATATTGCAAAGCATGGGCTTTAAACCGAAATACCGTAGCTACCCTATGCAGCACGAAGTCTGTGGCGAGGAAATAGTCGATATCGGTAACAGCCTCAAAGAGTGGCTAAAGCTGGCTTAGGCAGATGGCTAGATAATATGGCCTCAATTTGGTCTCAAAACCAATTTAGGCCAATATTGGCAAGTAAATGACGGAGGTAGATTGAGGCGGGAAACCCTCTCTGTTATAGTGTCGCGCTTCGTGAAGTACCCATTTCGCGCCCGTAGCTCAGCTGGATAGAGCGCTGCCCTCCGGAGGCAGAGGTCAGAGGTTCGAATCCTCTCGGGCGCACCAAAACCAAAAAGCCGGCCTTGTGCCGGCTTTTTGGTTTTGGTGCGTTAGATCGGTGAGAGCCTCTCTAGGTTCGATAAATTGTGCCTATGGCGCAATTTAAACAAGGAGTGAAACGACGCAGCCCCGAAGGGGTCAAAAACAGCCCCAAGGCTGTTTTGATTAATCCTCGCCGGCCGCTTGCGCATAACCCAGTTAAGGCCGGCCTTGTGCCGGCTTTTTTGGGTTTTGGTTTGCTTGATCGGTGAGAACCTCTCTAGGTTCGATAAATTGTGGCCACGGCGCAATTTATTCAAGTTAAAACCCCGCACTGGTGGAATTTGATATCCTCTCTCTGGGGTTTAACTGGCGGCTTTGAAATCCCTCATATTGCGCGCCTGAATACTCTTTGAAACTAACTGGAGAGAACCGCGTGCAGCTATACAACTACCCATTTAACGCGATGGCGAGCCCCTGCGAGTTACGATTATACGCCAGTTCAGAAGCACAGGCTAAGGCCGCGGCCGCCGCAGGCATTGCTGAGGTATTGCGTATTGAGCATCGTTTTTCTCGATATCGTGACGACAGTATTGTTGGTCTAATTAATAGCGCTGCCGGTGGCGATTCCGTTAGTGTTGATGCGGAGACTGAGGCATTACTCAACTATGCCGCTACTGCCTATGCAGAGAGTGACGGTTTGTTCGACATCAGTTCGGGAGTACTACGCGAGGTTTGGAATTTTAAACTTGGCCAGCTGCCTAGTCCTGCGGCTGTAGAATTTTGCTTAAAGCGGGTGGGCTGGGGGAAGGTAAGTTGGCAAGCCCCGCATATTTCATTGCAGACTAATATGCAGCTGGATTTTGGCGGTTTTGGCAAGGAGTACGCCGCCGACCGCGCTGCGCAAGTCTGTACCGAGATGGGTGTAGTGCACGGGCTAGTAGAGCTCGGCGGCGATATACGCGTTATTGGCGCTCATCCCGACGACAGCCCTTGGCAGGTAGGTATTCGCAATCCCCGGAATCCAGAGCAAGCGCTGGCGGTTATACCATTAAAATCTGGCGGACTAGCGAGCAGTGGCGATTACGAGCGCTATATGGTCATTGATGGCAAGCGCTATAGTCATATTCTCAACCCTCGCACTGGGCGCCCGGTAGACACACCAATGACAGGGGTGACGGTTGTAGCGCCGCTTTGTTTGCTCGCCGGGACATCTGCGACAAACGCGATGCTGCAGGGCGAGGACGGCGCACCCGCATGGTTAGCGAATGTAGGGTTACCGCATTTATGGATTGATCAAACTGGGCGAGTGGGTGGTGACCTGCTTTCTTAGTGAATTAGTCGCTGTGATTGTCTGCTTGTGGTGCCCGTGGAAAGTACTTATAGACTTTTCGCTCCCAAGATTATGCTCTTGTTATTAAAGTAAAAAATCAAAAATTCACGGTTTTTCCGGGTACTTGCCTGATTAATCGAAGCTGCCTATATTGACTAACATGCCAATTAAGTTTGGTGTTGTGTTATTCGCGCGGGACTATCTGGCTTAGCTTGGGTGGGTGTTCGCATTGCATATTTAATAATAACGGCAGGTGAGATATGACAAAACTATCTGAGATTGAAGGTATTGGTGAGGCGTATTCAAGTAAGCTTATTAGCGCTGGAATTTCGTCGGTAGAAGCATTATTGGAAAGCTGCTGCGCCAAGCCTGCGCGAAAAAACTTGGCGGAAAAATCAGGTATTAGTGAGAAGCGAATTTTAAATTGGGTGAATAGGGCAGATTTAGCGCGAATTAACGGGGTGAGTACTCAGTACGCCGATTTGTTGGAGAGCGCGGGGGTAGATACCGTGCCAGAATTGGCTCAGCGCAATGCCGAGAATTTGCATAAGAAAATGGCGGAGTGCAATGAAGAGGTTCATCTGGTTCGCAAGGTACCTGCGCTGTCGCAGGTGCAAAGTTGGATAGATCAGGCTAAGGATTTGCCCCGAAAAATCACCCATTAATATTAGAGCGATTATCAATACTTACCTTTGAGCTGCGTTGATAGAACACGCTGTTTTACGATAGCGTGTTTCGCAGCTCGTCAATTTCCTCCCTTGCCTCACGTAAAAATTTGAGCCCTTGCTGTGGACCAATGTCGCCGAGTTTTAGTTTTCGAAAGGCGGGAAGGCTGCTTAACTGGGGTAGTTTTTTATGGCTTGGTTCATTCAAATAGCTATGGTAACGGGCAATAAGTATGAGGTCTGCCAGGTCGGCGTCGCCTTCTTTGTCGCGTAACCAATTGCCCCGTTCCAGCCCGACCGTCACGAGTTCATGGTCAAACTTCCAATGATTTAACACTAGGGCACTTATTTTTCCGGTGTACTGGTTAATTAGTTCATCGACGCCGTGGTGGTCGTCGAGCAGTGTGGGGTAAAGCTTTAGATTGGCCAGTAGCGGTAGCGCGCCTATATCTTGCATTAGGCCGGCGAGTAAGGCGCGATCTGGGTCAAAGCCGCAGTGACGAGCCATGACGTGAGCTAAGGAGGCGGTATATACACTGCGTTGCCAAATGTCGCGCAGGCGGCGTTTTATTTGCGGGTCGTTGATATAGAACAATGTTTTAAGTGCGTAACTTGCGGTGAGGTCGCGGGTTGCATCTAGGCCGAGGCGACGCAACGCGCTGTCGAGATTACTTGTGGCGTGACGTCGTTTGTAATGGCTGCTGATACTGACTTTAAGTAAGTAGGCGCTTAAGCCTGGATCTTGCTGTACTAGGCGAACAAGATCGGCAATATTTAAATTTTCATTGTTGGCGGCGACGCGAACATCAATAGCGATATCGGGCAGGCTAGGTAATTCTAAGGTGCCAGATTTTAGCGCCGTCATTATGCCGGTAAGGAGATCTTGCTTGTTTGTAGGGTTGCTTTCCGTGTATCCCCTTTGGTGCGCTGCTGACATAGCGAACCCGACCGAAAGATTGAGTTCCGAGCTTGGTTTCTTAGCGAGCAATCAACAATAAGGGCTTGCCGCTAATGGGCATCGTTATGAGTGATTTTCTTCAAGCTTGTGGGCGAGTTCACAATCGGCGCATGTTCGCGCCGATTGTGATGTGCGGGTCTCGTCCGGCGTTAGAGGCTCGCCGCTAGCTCGGCACCTTCGCGTATTGCACGCTTGGCATCGAGTTCGGAGGCGATATTGGCGCCGCCGATGAGGTGGTAGCGCTGGCTTGCATCAGCATCTTGCTCTGCTTCGGGATTGTAAAGCTCACGTAGTGGCTCTTGGCCCGCGCAGATAACAACGTGGTCGACCTCTAGTATGCGCTGCTCGCCGTCTTGGCTGATGTGCAGGCCTTGGTCGTCGATAAGGTCGTAGCTGCAGCCAGCTAGCATATTCACGCCCTTGTTTTTAAGCGTGGCGCGGTGTACCCAGCCAGAGGTTTTGCCTAGATCTTTACCGAGTGCGGTGGTTTTGCGCTGCAGCAAAAAGATTTCTCGCTGCGAAGGCTCGGGGTTGCCGGCGACTAGGCCGCCGCGCGCGCTGCTGTTTTGGTCTATGCCCCACTCGGCAGACCAGCTCGCAATGCTTTGTGGCAGCGCCGTGTTGTGGTCGTGGGCGAGGTATTCGGCCACGTCAAAACCGATGCCGCCCGCGCCGATTAGCGCGACTCGCTTACCGATGGTGACATTACCCTTCAATACATCGATATAGGAAACCACTTTGGCGTGGTCGATACCTTTAATATTGAGTGCGCGAGGGCTGACGCCGGTGGCGACGATAACGTTGTCGTAGCCGCCACTGCTGAGTTCGGATTTCTCAACGCGGTGATTGAGCGTGAGCTTCACTCCAGATGTTTCAATCTTCTTGGCAAAATAGCGCAGGGTTTCGTCGAACTCTTCCTTGCCGGGGATGGTTTTGGCTAGGTTGAATTGGCCGCCGATCTTGTCTGCTTGATCAAATAAATGCACTTCGTGGCCGCAGTCTGCCGCCGCCGTAGCGCAGGACAAGCCCGCCGGGCCGGCGCCAATCACCGCAATTTTTTTGGTCTTGGGCGCGGTTTTAAAGATCAGTTCGGTCTCGTGGCAGGCGCGGGGGTTGACCAAGCAGCTTGCGCGCTGCATTTGAAAGGTGTGGTCTAAGCAGGCTTGGTTGCAGGCGATACAGGTATTGATCTCGTCGCTGCGATTGGCCGCGGCTTTGTTTACCCATTCAGAGTCGGCGAGCATGGGTCTGGCCATCGACACCAGATTAGCTTGGCCGCTGGCTAAAATATTCTCGGCAATATCCGGCATATTAATGCGGTTAGAGGCAATGACGGGAATGTTGACCGCCTGAGTTACTGCCGCAGTGGCTTCGCTAAACGCGGCGCGGGGTACCGAGGTGACAATAGTGGGCACTCGCGCTTCATGCCAGCCTATGCCGGTGTTGATCAAGGTCGCGCCAGCGGCTTCAATCTCGCGGGCGAGGTCTAATACTTCTTCACGGGTGCAGCCGTCGGGGACTAAGTCGATCATCGACAAGCGGAAGATAATAATAAAATTGGGGCCGACTTTTTTGCGGGCCGCCGCCACAATTTCTACCGCAAAGCGGCGGCGATTCTCTGGGCTGCCGCCGTAGCGATCTTTGCGCTTATTGGTGGCAGGCGCTAAAAACTGATTAATTAAATAGCCTTCGCTGCCCATGATCTCGACGCCGTCGTAACCGGCTTTTTGGGCCAGCCATGCGGTGTGGGCAAAATCTTTAACTGTGCTGGCCACGCCGCGGGTGCTTAAGGCGCGGGCTTTAAAGGGATTGATTGGCGCCTTGCTGGTCGATGCGGTTTTCGACAGCGGATGGTAGGAGTAACGGCCGGCGTGCAGAATTTGCAGGCAAATTTTGCCGCCTTCGGCGTGTACTGCCTTGGTGACTTTGCGGTGGTTGTGAATATCTAGTCGCGAATTAAAGGTACTGGCGCCGGGGTATAGCCAGCCGCTGCGGTTGGGGCTGTAGCCACCGGTAATCATTAGGCCAAC
The DNA here is from genome assembly GCF_040892635.1 of Zhongshania guokunii. Taxonomy (NCBI): domain Bacteria; kingdom Pseudomonadati; phylum Pseudomonadota; class Gammaproteobacteria; order Cellvibrionales; family Spongiibacteraceae; genus Zhongshania; species Zhongshania guokunii. The sequence goes on from NZ_JBFRYA010000005.1 coordinate 51,658, forward strand.
GCCGCCTTTGGCGCGCTCGGCGAAGTAAGCAGCAAGTTTAGGAAATTGCCAAAAGCGATCTTCGAGCCCAGTGTGCATAGAGCCCATCACTACCCGATTTTTTAAGGTGGTGAAGCCCAAGTCGAGGGGGGTAAGGAGGTGTGGGTAATATTGGTTTGCTGTGCTCATGGCTGGGCTCTCGCTATCTAGACGTTGTCAAGATAGCGCTTCAAGTTGACGGTGTCAATATTTGAGCAGCTTACAATAAGCTAGGTGGTGTTGGGTTTCAGTGCCAAGTGTGGTGCTGCTGGCGGGTATGCAAAGTTGGGTGTAGATCTGGGCAGTGCTGGGCGGGGGGGGAGTGCTAAGCAGTATGACTAAGAGACGGTTGCTGCGCTTCTTAGTCGTACTGCTGGGGGCGGAGCTTAGCTCGCTTTACTTAATTCGTGTGCAAGGAACTCGTCGTAAGTGCCTTGGAAGTCATTAAACTTCTTGTCGGTGATTTCGAGCACACGGGTTGCGAGTGAGGATACAAACTCGCGGTCGTGGCTGGCGAAGATCAAGGTGCCGTCGTAGTGCTCCAGCGCCAAGTTAAGGGCTTCAATCGCTTCCATGTCCAAGTGGTTGGTGGGCTCGTCCATGATTAAGACATTGGTGTCCATCATCATTAATTTGCCGAACAACAGACGGTTTTTCTCGCCACCGGAACACACTTTGGCCTTCTTGTTAAAATCGTCTGAAGAGAACAGCAGACGACCCAAGGTAGCGCGCACAATCTGATCGTCGTGGTGGGGTTTGCGCCACCGGCTCATCCAATCAAACAAGTTGAGATCATTGTCAAAGTCATCGGTGCTGTCCTGCGGGCAGTAGCCGAGGCTGGCGTTTTCGGCCCATTTGACCACGCCTTCTTTGGCTTCTAGCTCTTTCATTAGGCAACGTAGAAAGGTGGTTTTACCCGCGCCGTTTTCGCCGATAACGGCAAGGCGAGTGCCGGCATCTAAGATCATGCTGCCTTTGGCAAACAAGGGCTCATCAAAGCCGTGACCAATGTTTTCTAGGGTCAGTGCGGCGCGGTGCAGTTTCTTATCCTGCTTGAAGCGGATATACGGCGAGGTTCGGCTAGAGGCCTTGATCTCGTCGAGCTGGATCTTGTCGATCTGCTTGGCCCGCGAGGTGGCCTGCTTGGCTTTAGAGGCGTTGGCCGAGAAGCGGCTAACAAACTGCTGAAGGTCAGCAATTTGTGCAGACTTTTTGGCATTTTGCGACTGCAGGCGCTCGCGGGCAGCGGTGGCGGCGGTCATAAAGTCGTCGTAGTTGCCTGGATAAACCCGCAGCTCGCCGTAGTCGATATCGGCCATGTGGGTGCATACCGAGTTTAAGAAATGGCGATCGTGAGAAATAATCACCATGGTGCTTTTACGTTGGTTCAGCACGTCTTCCAACCAGCGAATGGTATTGATGTCGAGGTTGTTGGTGGGCTCGTCCAGCAGCAGGATATCTGGATCAGAGAACAGGGCCTGGGCGAGCAGTACTCGCAATTTCCAGCCCGGCGCCACTTCGCTCATGGGGCCAAAGTGCAGATCGAGCTCGATACCGGCGCCCAATAAAAATTCGCCAGCGCGGCTCTCGGCACTGTAGCCGTCCATTTCCATGAACTGGGTTTCTAACTCCGCTACCTTCATACCGTCTTCTTCAGACATCTCAGGTAGCGAGTAAATGCGATCGCGCTCTTGTTTAATCTCCCACAGCTCGGTGTGGCCCATGATCACGGTGTCGATAACCGAGTATTGCTCAAAGGCGAACTGGTCCTGATGCAATTTACCGACGCGCTCATTGGGGTCGATAGAGACATTGCCGGAGCTGGGTTTCAGGCTGCCGTCGAGAATCTTCATGAAGGTGGATTTGCCGCAGCCATTGGCGCCAATCAGGCCGTAGCGGTTGCCGCCGCCAAATTTAACCGAGATGTTTTCGAATAATGGCTTGGCACCAAATTGCATGGTGATATTTGCTGTAGAGATCAAGAGGCTATTCCCGGACGCGTTAAACGTAATTTGTGATGAAGCATGAAAAGAAGGGGGCCGTACTATAAGGGTTTTGGCCTAAAAGGTCGAGGGCAAGGGGCGCTGCGCGCCGTGTTGTACGCAATTTTAAGGCTAGATTGTGGAATATTTACTGATTATTTCAGAATGTCTTAAAAATCCGGTATGTTGTGCAAAAAGTGGCGCTAGCCGAACCGAGATGAGTGAGTATGAGCGAAAATAGCGAAATTAAAATGTCCCCCCTGTGCCGCACGATTGAAAAAGACGGCAAGTCTGTGCGTGTGGATATATACGAAGACGGCGATGGCAGCTGGATTCTAGAGGTTTTTGACCAATTCAATAATTCTACAATTTGGGAAGACGCCTTTGAATCAGACGCCGACGCCCTGTTTGAAATAGAAGCCACGATTAAGGAAGAGGGCATAGACTGCCTGATTGGCCCCGTTGATGGCGGTGCATTTTGATTTCAGCTGAGCATGCCAATGTTTGGCTGCGGAGTATGCGCTAATGGCTGTGACAGCAGCGCCGGTTGCCTTAATTACGGGTGGCGCCCAGCGTATTGGCGCCGAAATTTGCCGCCAGCTTCACAGTCGCGGTTATCGCATTATTATTCATTACCGCCACTCTAGCGCAGCGGCCGAACGGCTGCGCGACAGCTTAAACGATCTGCGCGCAAACTCGGCGACGGCAATTGCCGCCGACATGACTTCGCTTGCCGAGGTACAGGCACTTGCTGACACGGCGCTTGCGGTTTGGCAGCGCGTAGACGTATTAGTGAATAACGCCTCGGGCTTTTACCCTACGCCCATGGGCGAGGCGACTGAGGTGGATTGGGATGCGCTGATGGGCAGCAATCTCAAAGGGCCGTTTTTTCTCTCTCAAGCTCTGGCACCAGCGCTGCGCGATAGCGCTGGCTGCATCATTAATCTGGTCGATATTTACGCTAAAAATCCGCTGCCTAGTCACAGTATTTACTGCATGGCTAAGGCTGGGGTGATGATGATGACTCAGTCTTTGGCGCTAGAGTTGGCGCCAAACATACGGGTGAACGGGATCTCGCCTGGTAATATTCTGTGGCCAGAGCACGCCTCGGCATACTGGGAGCAAGAAAAGCAGGCTTTGACTGAGCGGGTGCCGCTAAAGCGCGAAGGCGAAGCCAGTGATATTGCGAAAACAGCGGTGTTTTTGGCGGCGGATGCGCCCTATATCACCGGTCAAATTATTGCCGTTGACGGCGGCCGCAGCCTAGCAATTTAGGTGTATAGCGCGTACAAGAGTGTGGTAAAACAAAAATAGCGGCAGAGCCGGATTGAATTTGTAAACCCAGCCGCCATCCTAGGGGGCTGCCCAATTATGCTAACGAGGTGTGTTCATGCTTTACGATTTAACTGTCGTGCAGTTCAGTACAATGTTGTCTAATTTAAGCGCCATCTTGAACAAGGGTGCAGAATACGCCGAGGGCAGAAAAATTGATGTTGATGCACTGCTAACTTCGCGTTTGGCGCTGGATCAATTTAATTTAATTCGCCAAGTGCAAATTAGCTGCGACGCGGCCAAGCTGAGTGTGGCGCGCCTAACCGGCAAAGCCGACAGCGCCCCTAAGCACGAAGATTTTGAAACCACCATGGCCGAGCTACAGGCGCGCATTAAGTCGGTGCAGGATTATTTGGCTGGCTTTAGCGAGGCAGATTTTGCAGGGGCGGCAGAGCGCAAAGTAGTATTGCCATGGTTTGAAGGCAAGTATTTGCTCGGTAAGGATTTTGCCCAGCGCTTTGCGATTCCCAATTTTTATTTTCACGTTAGTACCGCTTACGCGATTCTCCGCCATCACGGTGTAGAAGTGGGCAAGATGGATTACCTCGGCGCGATTCCCTTTCAAGATTTGTAAGCGTTACGGTGCCTAGCTCAGCGCAGGGCGGCTGGGCTGAGGCAGGCCTGCCCGCCTTGTTAAAAGCTCTCGGCCATGGATTGTCGAATCGAGGCCACCACTGCACGCACGCAGCTCATTCGTGAATAGTTAGGCCGCACTAGCAGGCATATCTCCCGAGTTGGCAGTGGCGCCGTAAAGTGGATATAGCGCAGGTCTTTGTCATTGTCTTTCACCGCTAGGGCGGGCAGTAGGGTAATGCCCATGCCGCTGGCGACCATGTAGCGCAAGGTTTCTAGGCTGGTAGCCTGAAAGCGGGTGTCTTCCTTGGCGCCGGCGCTAAAACAGTAGTCTAGAGCCTCGTCCCGCAAACAGTGCCCATCTTCCAGTGTGAGTACCCACTGACCGTTAAGGTCGCTGAGCAGGGCCGACTCTTTTTTGGCGAGAGCATGTTTGTGGGGAACCGCAAGCACCAGCGGCTCTTCAAATAGCGCGTAGCGCTCCACGCCTTGCATGGTGTTTAGCCAACTTAAAATCAGTATGTCTAGTTCACCGTCGTCGAGTTTTTTGAGCAAAACATCAGTTTGATTTTCGTGCAGGTAAAAATTGATATTGGGTAGGCTCGCACTCAAGTCCGCCATGATATGAGGAAGCAAATAGGGCGCTACGGTGGGGATTAGGCCGATATGTAAGTCGCCGGCAAGGGGGTCAGAGAGCGCCTTGGCCGACTCCTCAAAATCATTGGCGGCGCGCAAGACTTGGCGGGCGCGAAGCAATAGTTCTTCGCCGGCGGCGGTGAGCATCACCTTTTTGCGATGGCGCTCTATTAGCGTGAGTCCGAGCTGCTCCTCCAGTTTCATTATTTGCCCGCTTAAGGTGGGCTGGCTTACAAAGCAGGCTTCTGCGGCGCGACCAAAGTGCTGATGGCGGGCCAGCGCATCTAAATACTGTAAGTCTCTAATTTTGACCATGGGCTATACCTGCGTACTTTATGATTGGTAAAACCTATCTTAATCATAATAATCATCGATTAGAACTTATATCTCCGCTTCCCTAGTATGGGTCCTGAGCTTAAGGCACACCGCCTTTTCAAGATTACCACCACAAAGGATAGCCACTATGTTCCCAACAATTATCAATACCAAGGTTCAGCCCTTTAAAGCCACTGCCTACCATAATGGCGATTTTGTCGACGTTAGCGATGCTGATCTGTTAGGCAAGTGGTCTGTGCTGGTGTTTTACCCCGCTGACTTTACCTTTGTTTGCCCCACCGAGCTGGGCGACATGGCCGACCACTACGCGCAGCTGCAAGAAATGGGCGTAGAAGTCTACTCGGTATCTACCGACACCCACTTTACCCACAAAGCTTGGCACGACAGCTCCGACACCATTGGCAAGATCCAATACCCAATGATTGGTGACCCAACGGGCAAGATCTCGCGCAATTTCGGCGTAATGATCGAGGAAGATGGTTTGGCACTGCGCGGTACGTTCGTGATTAACCCCGAGGGCGAAATTAAAGTCGCCGAGCTTCACGATCTTGGCATTGGCCGCTCAGCCAAAGAGCTAGTGCGTAAGGTGCAAGCTGCTCAATATGTTGCCGAGCACGATGGCGAGGTTTGCCCTGCCGCATGGCAGCCAGGCGAAGCGACACTGTCTCCTTCTTTGGACCTAGTTGGCAAAATTTAATACCCCATGTTGGCCCCGTTAGCGGGGCCTTATTTAAATTTTTAATTTAAAACGAATTCTAAAGTTCACGGGAGTCACCATGTTAGACGCGAAAATGAAAACCCAGTTGGAGGCGTACCTCCAAAATCTAAAAACACCGGTAGAGCTGGTCGCGTATCTCGATGGCCAAGATAAATCCCGGGAACTTGAAACCCTGATGAACGAGGTGTCTGCGCTATCGCCGCTGGTGTCGCTGGCTCAGGGTGAAGATAAGGAAGCGCGTCGCCCCGCTATGGGCGTGCGTTCCGTGGCCAGTGGCACCGAAATGCGGTTTGCTGGCGTGCCGCTTGGTCATGAATTTACCTCATTGGTGTTGGCGGTGCTGCACAGCGGCGGCCACCCCATGAAGATAGATAAAGAGCTGATTGAACAAGTGCGCAATCTTGACGGCGAATACCGTTTTGAGACCTACATTTCTTTGAGCTGCCAGACCTGCCCCGAGGTGGTTCAGGCGCTAAATATGATGGCGGCGATCAACCCCCAGATTCGCAATGAAATGATCGACGGCGCGATGTTCCAAAACGAAGTGGAAACGCGAAAAGTGCTGGCGGTGCCAACCGTATTTATGAACGGCCAACAGTTTTCTCAGGGCCGTATTAGCTTGGCCGATATCTTAAAAAAGATGGACAAAAACGCCGGTGCGAGAAGCCTTAAAAAACTCGCCGAGAAAGACATATTTGATATGTTAGTGGTTGGCGGTGGCCCCGCTGGCGCCTCTGCGGCAATCTACGCGGCCCGTAAAGGAATCCGTACTGGCGTGTTGGCTGACAAGTTTGGCGGTCAATTATTAGATACCGTGAGTATCGAAAACTTTATTTCGGTGAACGAAACCGAAGGACCAAAATTGGTCGCCAATCTCGAGGCCCACGTTGGCGCTTACGATGTGGATATTATGGCGGGCCACCAAGCTAGCGGCTTATCGGTAGCTGACGACGGCAGCATCGAGATCACCGTCGAGGGTGGCTCGGTATTGCGTAGCCGTTCGGTGTTGCTGGCGACCGGTGCTCGCTGGCGCGAAATGAACGTGCCCGGCGAACAAGAATACCGTGGTAAGGGCGTGGCCTACTGCCCGCACTGCGACGGCCCGCTGTTTAAAGGTAAATCGGTTGCGGTGATTGGCGGTGGTAATTCGGGTATTGAGGCCGCCATCGACCTTGCGGGAATCACCGGCCACGTCACGGTGTTGGAATTTGACAGCAAGCTGCGCGCCGACGAGGTTTTGCAGCGCAAGGCGCGCTCACTAAAGAACGTCGATATTATTACCAGCGCCCAAACCACCGAAGTGCTGGGTGACGGCGACCGAGTGATTGGTTTGGCGTATACCGACCGCCAAAGCGGCGAGACCAAAACCATTAGTCTAGCGGGTATCTTTGTGCAGATCGGTTTGGTGCCCAACACCGAGTTTTTAAAAGGGGTGGTAGACCTTAGCCCGCGGGGCGAAATTGAAATTGGCGCGCGCGGTGAAACCTCGGTGCCTGGTGTGTTTGCCGCTGGCGACGTCACCACCACGCCCTTTAAGCAGATTGTGATTGCGGTGGGCAGTGGCGCAACCGCCGCCTTGGGCGCCTTCGACTACTTGATTCGCCAGCCGGTGTTGGAAAACAGCGCCGAGCAAATTGCAAACCAAGCTGCTTAACCTCTATTTGATATAAACACCCTGTTGCCCCTCACCGAGGGGCTTTTTTTTGCCTAAACTCCACCCAAAAAATATTTTAGCGAATACCCTGACAATTGCCTTGGCGGCGCGTTTATAGATATGACGATTAGCAAAACCTATCTTGCGACACATGGAGAACCACATGAAATACGCCGCCAGCTTGTCACTATTTTTTATCTTTGCGATAGCTTTTATATTTTTACGAGGGCCACAAGATTCACTCTTAGAAAATCAGGGCACTTCAGAAATTTCCGCCCCAAATGAATTCGAACACCACGCGATAAACGAGCTTGCTGAGCCGCAGCGGAGTGCTGTAAAGGACGAGGCCTATACATCTGCTATTGGCCTGGCAGCTCCCAAACCGGCATCTGAAAAGATGCTTGCGGAACATTTTGCTGGCGCTCAGGCAGCGGCTGCGCATGCTAAGCAAATAAAGGAGTCCGCCATGCTGGTCAGGCAGCGATCTCATTTTATCGCGGATACGGATTCCTCAATGAGCATCGCCCCACGAGATAGAGAAGGCTATGCCGCCAAAACTGAGAACCGCTTTTTGTCGGTGGCGCTATCGCCGCTATCCACCTTTGGCCTTGAGGTGGATTCGGCGAGCTACGCTAATATGCGTCGTCAAATCAATAACGGCCAAATCCCCGTGCCCGCCAGTGTGAGATTAGAGGAGCTGGTAAATTATTTTGATTACAACTTCCCTGCGCCAACAGGCAAGCATCCTATTGCGGTGATGTCAGATTACGCGGTAGCGCCGTGGAACCCTGCGCACCGCATTGCCATGATCGGCGTGAAGGCGGTGGACACCACCGCTAGCAGTGAGCGCGGCGCACGCATCACATTTTTACTCGACACCTCGGGCTCTATGAATAGCCCCAATAAATTGCCGCTGCTTATCCGCAGCTTTCAAACCTTGCTCTCGAATTTAAAGCAAGATGATCAGGTTGCGATTGTGACTTACGCGGGGAGTGCCGGAGTGGTATTGCCGCCCACGCCAGTTACCGAATCTAATCGCATTCAGCGGGCCTTGGCCAATCTTAGCGCAGGTGGCTCTACCGCCGGTGGTGCAGGCATCGCCTTGGCCTATGATGTTGCCCGCAAGCAGTTTGATAGCAAGGCCACTAACCTAGTGATTCTCGCCACCGACGGCGACTTTAATGTTGGCGCCAGCAGCGACGGCGAGCTAAAAGCAATGATCGAGAAGCAGCGCGCCAGCGGCGTATTTCTGTCGGTGATTGGCATGGGCACTGGCAATTATCAAGACGCGAAAATGCAGATCTTGGCCGAGGCCGGTAACGGCGTTGCGCATTATTTGGATTCTGACGCCGAAGCCCAGCGCTTGTTTGGCTCCGAGCTAAGTCGCACCCTACACATTGCGGCTAAAGACGTGAAAGTGCAGGTGGAGTTTAATCCGGCTGCGGTAGCGGAGTACCGGCTGTTAGGCTATGAATCTAGAGTAATGAACGCCGAAGATTTTAGGGACGACAAAAAGGACTCTGGCGAAATAGGCGCAGGCCACTCGGTGGTCGCGCTCTACGAAATCATTCCCACAGGTAACGGCGCCGCGCCAGATATTGAACGTCGCTACCCAACAGTTCGCAGTGCGGGTAGTCAGGCAATGGAGCTAGGCTTTGTCAAAATTCGCTACAAGCAGCCAGATGGCGACAAAGGCATTGAATTTGCGCATGCTATGACAACACGGGCCAAGGCAGTCGAGTCAGCTACGCCAGATCTTCGCTGGGCCTCAGCGGTAGCGGAGTTTAGTTTGGTGTTGTCGCAGTCTGAGCATGCGGGTTCAGCCAGCTACGCGGCAGCCTTGCGCCGCGCAAGAGCGGTATTGCCGCTTATGCCAGATGACAAACGCAGCGAATTTATTGGTCTAATCGAAAGGCTTACCACTACTAGGATCGCCCAAGAGTGAAAGAGAAAAATATCGAAGACTGGCTCACCCAGCTTAAAAATCCGAGCGAGTGTGAGTCAGCTCGAGAGCAAGCGATTATGGCCGCGATCAAATCTGGGCTTAGTGCATCGCAGCAGTCTAGCGAGCTAGACCAGCTGGCACTGCAGCGCCTGCATCGACGTATCGAGCAAGAAGACCTTTACCAACAAGCTACGCATCAACAGCCTAAGCCGAAACGTGGCCGAAATTTACATCGCTACGGCTATGCCGCGGCGGTGTTAGCTGGCTTGGCGATTATGCTCGATCTGTCGGTTTTCAAGGGCCCAACACGGCAGGCACTGCGCAGTGCAGCAGATTCGGACTCTGCGCAATTTAAGATGATGGCCGCAACGCCACAAATGCGTAAAGACATAGCGGAAGAGGAGATGATCGAACCGAGGGCCGAGGCAATGTCTGGCGAGCAGTATCTGGCGGATGCTGCTAAAAACGAAGCGGCTGAAATGAGCAGCGCAATGGCGCAACGCGATCGCGTTGCCGCGGCGCCGCAAGCGAATGAACAACAGCAGGCTGCCCGCCAGAAAGGGGGCGTCGTCGCACTCCGCCTAGTGGTAACTGACAAGCAGTGGCAGACGCTAAGCGAACTTGCCGGAGAGGGTATATCGTTAAAACAGGGCGCCAACGCCGGTCATTGGCTATTGCAGCTTAATAGCGAAGCAGATGCGCAGCGCTGGCAGCAAGCCTTGCCAGAGTCTGAGCGGAATAAACCGTGGCCAATTGCTCAGCGAATTGAATTTAAATTAGAGGTAGTCGAAACGCTGCGCGGTGACCGCAATGAATAATGCTGAGGTCGACGCGCTTATTGTGGATCTTCAGGCCGGAGGTGCCCAGCGCAAACACGCCGTAACCCAGCTCTATACAGAATTTTCTGGAAAATTTACCCGCTTCTTACAACTGCGTGGTGTGCCAGAATCAGAGTCAGAAGACCTGATGCACGACATCTTTCTCGCTTTTATTAAACGCTGCGATGGCTTCACTCCGAGTGGGCAAGGGCGAGGGTGGCTGTGGTCGGTGGTTCGTTCAAAATTGGCGGACCGCTACCGACAAGCGAGTAAAGAAAATACAGAAACCTATGACGATAACTGGGAGATCGAATCTGGAAGCTACGACGAAGCGCGGCTGCAAGCCTGTATCGCAGGACAAATGTCGGTATTTACCCGAGACTACCCCGAAGGCGCCCAAGCGCTATCGTGGGTGATTGATGATGAACTAGACCTGCGCTCAGTAGCAGAATTACTCGGCCGCAGTTACGGCGCTACCCGAGAATTTATGTCGCAAATACGGTCGCGGTTACGAGCCTATATAGACCAGTGTTTGGTGGGGTGAACTCTCTAGAATGTTAAGTATATGTGAGTTGGCATTGGCCCATTCCCCCTCTACCGTCACCCTGAGCGTGATTCAGAATCCAATACCGCCTAACTTGTTCTCAGACACGCGATCAGATGCCGTGACAAGTCCTGGATGACGGCTTTGTCATAATAGCGGACATAAAATCAAAGCTAGTTTGATTTGTGGCTAGGTATTAGTATGATATTGTCATACCTTTCGAGCTGACGTAGGATCCGCCATGAGTATGCATCGGAAAACTATCACACTAACGGAACAACAAGAAAACTGGGTGAAGTGTCAGATTGATGGTGGGCATTTCGGCAACGACAGTGAATACATCCGCCATCTCATCAGGCAGGATCAGCATTCCCAAGAGCGCCTTTTAGAGCTTAGGCAGGCGCTTAAGAAGGGTGAGGCCAGTGGCAAATCCCGTCCGCTAGATATGTCTGCTGTTAAAAGGGCTGGGCGTAAACTTATCAAGGCTGCTGAGTAGTGCTTGGCCTTGAAATAACGCCGGAGGCGGAATCCGATCTCGTCGATATTTGGGTCTACACTTGCAACGAGTGGGGTGTTGATCAGGCGGATAAGTACTTGGATCAATTGGAACGTGGCATCAATCAACTGATCGCTCATCCTGAACTGGGACTCGATTATAGTCACGTACTCCCTGGTTATCGCCAGCTTCACCAAGAGCACCATTTGGTATTTTATCGACTAGAAAAACACTACATTCTTATCGTTCGGGTGCTGCATGAGAGCATGGACGCACCTCGTCGAATTGCGGAATAGATATTAAGGGGCGTCTGAGATCGATCGACCAAGGGACGCCATGATAGAGCGTCTGCCTACCAGTTCCGGAAATGCGCGCTTAGAGTAGTAATATGAAAGGCTCTAGCGTCACATTAGCGGTCAGTCACAGCTTTCGCGTAGTCGAAACAAGTGAACAAGAGAGTGCTTCCCATTAACACCATGGTGAATCACTTAACCGATTGAAATTTATACAAAACGCGATATGATCAATGGAAAGGAATGTTTGGCAGAATTAAAGGGAAGTAGTCTCCGTTTGACCGACACTCGCTAATGGCGATGTCGCTACATCATTGAATTCCCAATAAATTTCTAGTCAACGTAAAAGCCAGTTCCGTGATAAGGGGGCCAAAGTGATATATGGCCAGAGTCGTCATAACAAAACTGTTAAGCAGCCGAGTTCCCCAAGAAAAGTAGATCAGCAGCTATGTTTGAAGAACTGAAAAATTGGGAGATGCTTTCGCAAGTCTGGTTCGTTCATGACTACGTCCAGCTCATTTTCCATGATGGCCACAAGATCAATATCTGTAATCCGTTTTCGGTAGAATCGGATGGAAAGGTGTATAGACAGAGGCAGCCGGAATACGCAGATAAGCTTGTGAGCTTGATTGGCTCCAGGATCGCCAAAGCCGAATACCTAGAGCAGTCGTTCTTCCGTTTGGTCTTCGACTGCGGATCTATTTTTGAGGTAGACCTAACGAAAGATGCTAGCCCATACCCTGAGGCATTTGAGCTATCACTATCCACAGGGCATGTAATTGAGTTTAATGCTTAACAAGTTGCTCCATTTGACGCAGCGGTCTACGCTCCATTTTGTGCATTCGCTTCGTTCATTGTTGCACAAAAATCCACTACAACCGCTGCGCAAATGAGCAAGGCGTTATGTGAAAAATGGCTGAATTACTTTTCGGAATTGCAGGTGTTTTATCAGTCTTGCTCGGCGCGTTTTTTTACTTTAAAAAGCCAGCATTTAAGACTTGGAAGTCCGTTTTTGATGGTTTTGAAACTAGTTCTACTCCAAGAAAAACAGAAAAAATATACGGTAGATTGTATGCCGAAAAGTTGGTCTTTCGGTCGTTAATAGGCGCATCAAATGACGGAGTTATCATATTTAATGAATTAGCCCCTTATTTCGATAAAATTCTGTTGCCTTGGATGAATATATCAGTTGTTGAGTTTCATTCTTCGCGTGAACTTGCAAAAATAATATTCACGAAATCAAGTCAAGAATCACAGGAAGTTGTTCTTCCGTGGCTCCCCGCGTTTAACAAATATGTGCCAAGTAAGGTGGGCTTTGTAGAAATATGATTTCATATAACAATCACGCGCAGTTAGCCGCTGTAAATCGCGCCTAGACAGCTAAATATTCACGCCTTTTCGGGCATTCGCTGCGCACTTTGTCGCATAAAAACGCGCTCTACTTTGTCTACCACTGGCGTGGGCGTTATTTTTTAGGGCAAGGAGCATTTTATCGAGTATTTTGTTAGCGCTGTCATCTTGATGTTTGTCGCAGCAGTTGAGTCAGCGGTTGCATGTTACTTCATTAAAAGCCGCATTCACGCTCATTCAGCTTCAGCTCTAGTAGTGATAGCGTCATGTGTGGCAATCGACCAATATACTCGAGGCTGGCAAAGCTTTGGTGTGTTGGCGTTAGTTGCTTTGGTGTCACTAATTTTCGGTTTTGTTTTTTCTCTGCGTATAAGTTTGTATGTTGGCTACAAGGAAATAGATAGTGCGGGAGATCAAGCATAATCGGGTAGCCGAGGGTCACTACCCCTCCGCCTCACAACACCCTTCTAGCATGTCAGCATGACCCCGTTCGACTGACCGCTTTTTACCAGTAGCAGCAATGTATCAATCTGCAGCAGCGCTGATTTTAAACCGAAATAGCCACTCTGCGGGGCTATAACTATATCTCCAAGCAAACAAAAAAGGCGAGGGCCCGAAAGCGCTCGCCTTTTTAATATCTAACCGCTTAACTTGCTTTTTCAATACTGATTATTTCTTGGGTTTTTGCATCTATAAAGCATTCGGCGCGGTAGTTTGCTTGGTCATGGGGCATGACTAGCAGTTGTACTTTTCGGGAGTTTGATGGCCCGCTAATGCCTTTGAAGCGCGCGCGGGCGGTGTCTCCGCTTTCACTGAATTTTGCAAGGGTGCTGTCTTTACAGGTGGCAACTAAGTCTTTGGTAGCTTCGCGGGCGTGGGCGCTATTTAGCGCGCCGATGACTAGACCAAAGGTAAGCAGTATGTGTTGGATTGTTTTCATGATGGCATTCTCTTGTCAGTGTGGTTTCTGCCGTGGCAGGTAATTTGGTAACAAATTGCTTTGTATTGGTAACGTGGTCAGTGTAGGTTGTGCGTATATAATGGTAAATAGCCAAAAACACACATGTATGGTGCAAATATGCAGGCGATGGATTGGAGTGATGTGCATTACTGCTTGGCAGTGATCCAAGAGGGTTCGGTGACGGCCGCGGCGAAGAAGCTGGGTGTTAATCACACCACGGTGTCTCGGCGTATAAGCGCGTTGGAGAAAACCCTGCACGCGTCTTTGTTTGATCGCTCTACCTCGGGTTGGTCGGTGACCCCGGTGGGGGAGTCTATTTTGCCCAATCTGGAGCAGATGCAAGAGGCCGCGAGTGCCATAGAGCGCAGCGTGCACGCCGACCGCAAGGACCTTAATGGCACGCTGCGGATTACGGCGCTGGATGTGTGTATTCAGCGCATTTTGTTGCCGGGCCTGAAGGCCTTCAGCGAAAAATACCCCAGTATTCATGTGGAGCTATTGGCGTCAGAAGAGGCCTTGGATTTGTCGGTGCATGCGGCGGATATCGCCTTTCGCACTACCAATAATCCGCCGCCGAATGTGGTTGGCAAGAAAATCGCCGATTTCAATTATGGGGTTTATGCCACCAAAAGCGCGTGGGAGGACTACATGGCGGGGCGCGGCGATGTGGGCGCGATTTCGTGGATGTTAGACGGCAAAGCAATTCCCGAATGGCTGCGGCAAAGCTACCCTGATATGCCGATTCGCTATCGCTCTAACTCCTTGAATGTGATTTATGATTTAGTCAGGCAGGGCAGCGGCTTTGCTGAAATACCCTGTTCTCTGGGCAATAGCGACCCCGATTTAATCAAAATTCCCGCGCAGGGTGTCATGGAACCGATGGGCTTTTGGTTGCTGACGAATCTTGATTTGCGCACTACCGCCAGAATTCGAATTTTTCGCGACTTTATGCTGGATTACCTACAACCCATAGTCGAGCGATTCGAGTCGCAGTCTGCCTTGTGAAGTATTTTATTTAGACGGGGTGTTAAACGATATCTATTTGGGTTCGGGCTAGCGATGCCATGACTTTGCTGAGCAATTCGGGTTGTGAGCGCACGCCAAGCTTGGAGAAAACTGCCTTAAGGTGGGAGCGTATGGTGCTGTCTTTTACGCCCATGGCTTCGGCTATTTCTTTAACCACTAGGCCCTTACAAAGTAAGCGTGTTACACCGGCTTCGGTACTGGTTAGTTCGTATAAAATTTCCAGCCCCGCTAGGTCAATATTTACATTGGCGTCGCAATTTTTAATTTGCAGGAGTACGCCAAGCTCCTGAGTGCCGGGCACGAGGCTTGGCAGCAGATGGGGCTCTACACTAATTTGATATTGCTCGGTACGGGCATAATTTCGGCAGGAGGCTGCACGATTATGAGTGAAGTCCTGCAAATTATTCATAAGCTGGGCTACGGTGTTGCGCAGTTTATGGGGCCGAAAAGACAATTTCCCGCCAGCTACACACGCCACGTCTTGGCGTAATAGGTCTTCTGCCAGTGTATTTTGCGAGACAATCGATGTGTCCGGGCGCAGCAAATAGGCCGCGCTGTCCATAATATTGGTAATTGAGTCGAAGCCACTTTGCAGTGACTCTAAGGCGATATTGCGTTTGTATATGGCCAGCGCATTTTGTAAGTGGGGAACAAAGAGGTTGAGGGTTTCAAGTTCTTTGCTGTTAAAGGGTTTGTGCTGATGACCGCGCTGAATGGTCACGCGAAAAGCCTGGCCGATTTTTGGGTTTTCAATATAAGCGCCACAGGCATAACGGATATCCAGAGGCTTGGTGTAGTCAGCGTAAAACTCGGAAGATAAGAAGTGCCGATCTGGGATGGCATCACTGCTGTGAAACTGGAATAGCGGCATATCAGCCATGGCCTCTGCCCAGACGTCGGTGTGAATATAATGCTCACCGTATACCTGTAGTTCGTCATCGTTTAAATGACGCGATAAAACCATATCGGTCGCGTGAGTTTGAATGTCCTCAAACATGAGCGTTGTGGAGCGCGACAGGATTTCGGTTTCGAGCATGGCAAAAAAGGCCATCCAACCATCGGCTTGGTGGGCGTGCCGGTAAAGCTCACCAATCAGCTGGGATAATTTACTGCTTTGCATTCCTGGGGTATTTGCCAGTCAAGCGCGTTTTGACTCACATCTTGTGGTTCGTTACCGCGGTAATCTTTGCTTCTCCCCAATCTAGGGGAGGTTATGGATAGACTATACTGTTAGATTTGGCGGTGGGCAAATCTAACAGATATTACCGAACTTGGCTGGCATGGATGTGGCTATGAATTGTCTTGGTGATGTTTGCTTGGTGCAGTGAATAGAAGTTTACGCTGATCGGTCAGTGCCTAAAGCAGGGATGCTACCCTTTATTGCATAGTTATTCACGTAAACGAGCCTATAACCGATTTAGGAACGGCGCATGGAGCGGAGTTCTGCGACAAAGCTTGAGCATGATTTGAAATCAACAAATGTCGCGTGATTGCTAGTGGGAGTGGGTTCTTGTTGGCTGGCCTCGGTAAGGATGCGATGCTTGAAAAGCTTGAATACCCTCCATTAAATTGGAGAGTTAATAAATGAAAGTGTTTACTGTATTTTTTGCGGTCGTGATATTGTCAGGCTGCGTCGGTAATACCCTACCAGCCCAGAACCCCGTGTCGGCGCAGGAAAGTCAGTGGCGGACTGAGAGTTATCGTACGCCAGGTAACGATACTGGAGTGCTTATAATTAGTCGAGATACCGGTTATAGGGGGGCAGCCTGCATCCCTTTGATTACACTTGATAAAGAGCATGTCGCGCCGCTTAATGTCGGTGAAAAGCTCGAACTGCACGTTACCGGCGGGCGACACTTGCTTCGCGCCTTTCCAAATAGAAACTGTGCCGCCAGTCCGATAGAAACCGTCGTTGATATTAAGAAAAATCAAGTGATGAATTATCGACTTGGATTTCAAGGGGCTGCAATGGTTTTTATACCCGTCGGGTATTAGTTGATGTTTAGGGCTGCTGACAATTTTATATGGCGGATATTGACTTGTATTTATTGTTCATCTGCTAAGTCGGCAGCCCTGTTGTAGTGACTTGGTAACTATGGAGTCTTTATTAAAGTCTTAAAAAAATCATTAATAAGAAACGATATTCCGCTTAATTTAAGGCCAGCTAATATTTTGTGTTTTTTAAACTGAAGTCCAAAAAAGTAATTATTGCCAGTCTGTCATTGCTGCGGGTGAAAGAGCTTTCTGCATTTTTTATCCTTGTTTTTGTTTCGGTTTCTGTGGGCTCATCTGAGTTGTCGGGATTTGAAAAAAACTTGGATATGATTAAATATAATTCTGACTATTCCGCTAATAAAAAGCATCTTGCAATATACCAGCATACCCTTGCTTTAGGGAGCTATGGAGTTGACTATCTATCGTCAAGACAAAGTGTTAATGGTTTGTTTTTGACCTTGGTGAAAGATAGTTGGGATGCCTATATTGCAGCCTCAGATCTTCTATTGAAGTCATCAAGGCGAGGTTTTTCAGGGCGCGAAGCACTGGCCGAACTGTATTTAATTGAAAGAACTCAATTGCTTTATGATAAGTATATGGAGAGTCGCGCTACTCGATTTATTCTAAAGGATCAATCGACAATGATAGACAATAAGATAGAGGAATTTATTGGACGGATTTTGTCTCGGTCTAATAGGGATAAAATTCCTATCCTTATTGATGTGGTTTTGAGAAAAAAGCCTGCCGGATATGAAGATTCAATTATTTATAACAAATTTTATAATCAAGAATCATTGAATAGCTTCGCAAAACTAGATTACTTTTTTAGTGATATATTGGCGAATATTTTCTTTGTGTCAACGCGATCCATAAGTCGGTCTTTTGGTGCCGTTGTTGGCCCAGTTGAGTGGTCGAGAAATGCGAGGATCGGTAGTGCCTCCCAGAAGCAGATTTTGGCTAAATTAAGACCGCTTGATATTATTTTTGAGAAAAAATCCAATAAGTTAACTGATTACTTAATACCCGGCTACTGGGGGCATAATGCTGTTTGGTTGGGAACAAAAGAACAATTGATTGAGCTGGGGATTTGGGGCGCAAAAGAACTGGAGCCTTTTAGAGAGAAAATTGAAAGTGGTTTCTCTATTATTGAAATGAGGAGGCATGGGGCTGCTTTTTCTCGTTTTCATGAGTGGATTGACATGGACGCGTTCGCATCTATTAGGGTGAAAGGTTTGTTGGATAAGCCTGAAAAAAATATATTGAAGGTGTTTAGTAATTTAAATGAACAAGCAGGCAAGGAGTATGACTTTGGGTTTAATGTCGACTCCGCCGCTAAGGTCACATGCTCAGAGGTAGTTTATTTGTCTTACGGCGACTATAAATGGCCAACTAAAAATGTACTTGGTAGGGCGACTGTTGGCCCAAATGAGATCGCGGAATTAATTTTTTACAAAGATTCGCCGCTTGAATTAATAGCTTTCGTTACTAGTGATGATAGCGATATGGCAGAATTTCAAAGAAAGGAAGTTTTGGCTGATTTAATGGGCTTTAATTTACAGCAAGATGGTACGTTTAAAAAGAGATATAAAGTGTGCGATGTGGACAAAACAATACACAATAGAAAAAGCATGAGAATTAAAAGGCGCTGCGTGGAAAAAGAAAAATATTTATACATATAATGGCCGCCACCTATTGTGATAGACCCTATGGAATTACGTCCACACTCTCCAAAACAGTTTGGCAAAGTGCTAGTGGTTGATTGGCGCTTTGCTTTAGCTCTACAAATATTGGCATTGTACAGCGGTAGGGTGTTTGATGCTTAAAGCTTCATCTACTGCTGTATTCGCGGTTATCCTGCAATGGGTGGGTGGTCGTCGTAGTCGTCTGAGGTAGAGTACGGTTCGGGCTCAAATTCTTCTCGGAATGCGTTAACGTGTTCAAGTGCCTCGCCAATATTGGCCTTATATTTGGCAATATGAAATAGGGCGTCGCCTTCGTACACCAAGGGTAAAAATGTGCGGCCAATAACTATGCCGTCGTCACTAGCGAGGATTTTGGTGTCTGAGCTGTTATTACCCATGGGGTCGGAGATCAGCGCGAGTACATCGCCTTTACTTACAAATGCGCCCAGTGGAACCAGTGCCCGCAAAACCCCGCTGCTGGTTGCACGTATCCACGTTGATTGCCCAGTAATCATACTGCTACGCTTGGGTTTTTTTCTGCGCGAGGGCGGCAGCATGCCAATATGACGCATCACATTAATGATGCCGCTAACCCCTGCACGTATAGCAACTTCGTCAAAGCGCAGTGCTTCGCCAGCTTCGTAAAGCAGTACCTGAATATTGTGGCTGCTGGCGATTTCGCGCAGTGAGCCGTCTCGGGTTGCCGAGTGCAGAATGACTGGTGCGGCAAAGCTCTCGGCCATGGCGCGGGTCGACTCGTCTTTAATATCGGCGCGAATTTGAGGCAGATTGCTGCGATGTCGGGCACCGGTGTGCAGGTCAATGCCGTGGGTGCATTGCAGCACAACTTCATTGAGAAAGGTGTGTGCCATGCGCCCGGCTAACGAGCTTTTGGGCGAGCCGGGAAATGATCGGTTGAGATCGCGGCCGTCGGGAAGGTAGCGGCTATTATTGAGAAAGCCGTGCACATTCACTATGGGGATCGCCAGCAAGGTGCCGCGCAGTGAGCGCAGGGCCTTGTGCTGCATTAGTCGTCGCACAATTTCAACGCCGTTGATCTCGTCGCCGTGAATTGCTGCGCTAACAAATAGGGTTGGCCCGTCTTTGCGGCCGCGAATCGCTTTAACGGTCATCGACAGTTCGGTGTTGGTATAAAGCTGTGCAACCGGCAGTTCAATCTGGGTGCGGCAACCGACGGGGATGTCGGTGCCAGCGATGGTAAGTTTCTTCATGTTGTGGTGTTAACCCCTTCCTCGGGTTTTATTCTTGTTCGGGCCGGCGTTTTCTTCAATAAATTTTACGATCTCGGCGGCGACATTTTTCTTGCTGGCGGTTTCTATGCCCTCTAAGCCGGGAGAGGAATTTACTTCCATAACCAGCGGCCCGCGTGAAGAACGCAAAATATCTACGCCCGCGACGTTCAGGCCCATAATTTGCGCTGCTTTTACTGCGGTTGCACGCTCTGCTGGGGTTAGGCGGGTCAGTTCAGCGGTGCCGCCGCGGTGTAAGTTTGAGCGGAACTCGCCACTGGCGGCGGTGCGCTGCATGGCGGCAACCACTTTCTTGCCAATGACCAAGCAGCGAACATCGGCGCCGCCAGCTTCTTTAATAAATTCTTGCACCAGGAAGTCTGCCTTTAACTCGCGGAAGGCGTCGATAACGCTCTCTGCCGCCTTGGCAGTTTCGGCCAATACCACGCCGCGGCCTTGGGTACCTTCTAGCAGTTTGACCACTACAGGGGCGCCGCCCACCAGTTTAATAAGTTCTTTGGTGTTGTGGACGTCGTGGGCAAAGCTAGAGATCGGCATGCCGACGTTTTTGCGTGACAGCAGTTGCAGGGCGCGCAGTTTGTCGCGTGAACGGCCGAGCGCGACGGATTCGGTGAGGCTGTAGGTGCCCAACATTTCAAACTGACGAATAACTGCGAGGCCATAGGGCGTGATTGAAGCGCCAATGCGGGGGATGATTGCGTCGAAGCCCTCGAGCCGTTCGCCTTTGTACCAGACCACCGGCTCGCTAGAGTTTAATTCCATATAGCATTTTAGGGTGTCTAAAACCCGAACTTCATGGCCGCGCTCGGTGCAGGCTTCTACTAGGCGGCGAGTCGAGTAAAGGCGTCTATTTCGGGACAGTATGGCAATCTTCATGGCTTGGCTTCTCGTTGTTATCTGGCGTTGGTGGGCGGAGCCATCAGATTGGCTCGGTCGCTGTTTAGTTCCCGCGGTTTACGGGTTTAGTTTGGTAATGTGTAATTGGCTGGTTTCGGTGGCTTTTTGCTGGCGCAATACGAGCGGCTGGGGTCGACGGTATAGCGGTTTTTCATGGCAGTGCGTCCTAACAGCATGCGAAAAAGCATTTGCGAGCGGTCTGCAAGGGTCATTTCGGCAAGACATTCTTCACCGCCTATACAAATACGTGTCTCTATAACATAGCGCATACTGCGGTGACCGCCAGAATCGGTAACTTGCCGGTAGTCTTTTATGGGCGCTCGACAGCTGATAACGTCGGTGGTGTCATGCTGATGAGGGTGTACTTTAAATTCGACCCATGGCTTGCCGTCGACCTCAATCGCTTTGATGTCAAAGGCGTGAAGTGAGGAGCTGCGCGCACCGGTGTCAATTTTGGCTTTTATGCCGGTCAAGCCTAGCGCGGGTAGGCTTACCCACTCTCGCCATCCTAATATTGTCTGTGGCAAATGCGGCCTCATATATCGTCAGACGTAAGGAGGCCAGCATAGCGGCTATGTGTTGTGAGGAGTAGCTTTTAATGCCATCGACTAGCAATTTTTGAACGGCATGTCGGGGCAATTTAGGCACTCATTGGCGGTGTCGATGTCTGAGATCTGTGCTTGTTGGACGCGGCCGCTAGCTGGCCGCTTGTTTATTAGCAGCCTGGGGTCGATTATTAAGTGCCGCGCTAAATCCGGCGCTTACTAATTACCGAGTTAATTGCGGCAAATTGGATATTGGGTAATAAGGAATTAAGGGATGAGAAAAGTGAATAAGTTGATTTTGCGGGGTGGCTTAGCCTTTGTTTTGAGTGCGTTGCTGCCATTGCTTGCGATAGCTGCGACCTTGCCCAATGCGCCACATTTGGTGGTCTCGGCAAGTGGCGAGGTTGAGGCCCAGCCTGATATCGCGCATTTGCAATTGCAGATCTCGGAAACCCAAGAGACAGCAGTAGAGGCGAAACGTTTGGTTGATCAGCGCACTGCGCGGGTGTTGACCTCGGTTGCCGAGCAAGGCGTGGCTGAGGCCGATATTCGCGCCTCACAGATTCGGATTTACCCAGATTATGAATGGCAGGACGGCAAGCGCATATTGCGTGGTCAGCGGGTTGAGCGCAGTGTTGATATTGAGCTTCAAGATGTGGCGCGCTATGGCGCGGTGCTCGACGCTTTGGTGCAAGCCGGCATTAGCGAGCTGGGCAATGTCAGTTTTGACTTGTCTAATCGTGAGGCCCTGCAAGCCCAAGCCGTGCAGGCCGCGATCGCAAATGCCAAAGTGAAAGCCGAGACCTTGGCTGCGGGTTTTGGTCGCAAGCTTGCCGGGGTTTATCACATTGACGAGGGCGCGGCGGCGCCAGTGGTGTACGAACGGGCGATGATGATGGACGCAAAAGTAGGCAGGCAAGCCCCCATGTTAATTGGCAAAGAGACCGTTAGTGCGAGCTTGAATGTGGTGTTTTTGTTGAAATAATCGATGTTTCTAGCGTTTTCTACGGGCAAAAAAAAGCACCCATTAGGGTGCCAAGCGGGGGTGCTACTATGGAGACCAATGTTAGGAGCATGGGTCAAGAAAGCTTGGAGTTATAATATCGCCAGCCTAGTAATAGGTGTATTCGTAATTATGCGTATGATTGGCTTTCTTGCGTAACTATATGTTAATAAAGGTTTTATTTGAATTTTAGGAGCTGTTCTGGGCTATTGCTAAAGTCACGTACGCTATTGGCTGTGCGTGTGGCGCGCTCGATTTGGGGCGAACTATAGCTATAGCAAACCCCCAGCATTACGTCGCGGTGTTCATTGGCGGCTTGGCCAACCTGAGAGTTATCGGTGTAGCGGCGGGCGACGGCGACGAAATAGCCTTTTTGTAAGGCAAAAGCCGCCTCGCGTTGATCTCCGCTAAACTGTTTAGAAGCCCATTTGCTAAAGCCCTTATACAATACTTTGCCGTCGAGATCCGCAGGGCTGCAAATTGCCCAGTTACAGGTTTGCCAGCGGTGGATTAAATTGCCGTTAGCGTAAATCTCGGCGGTCGCGGTTTCGGTCTCTTCCGCTTGGTCTTCAACGCAAATATCGTAAATCATTTCTGCTTCTTGGCGTGTGCTGTGGCGAATCGCCAGTAGCGCAAGGTCGAGTAGATGGGTGCAGTTGGCTGAGGCATCGGTGAGTGGCTTTATGTCGAGAATATCTTCACATAGCGGCAGACCAATTAATTTGCGTAGCGGTTCACTAGCACCTGGGCAGGTGTCGAAGGGGATGCGCAGTGCTGCGCTATGGATGTCGGTGATCTTATTGCCGTCGTGAAATACCGTGCAGCTGAAACCGTGATTGGTATCTTCTAGCTCGCCATGCACTTGCCCCGGCTCGGCGCGCAGGCGTATTCGGCGCCGATAATGGCCTTCGCCATATACGGTGTTTTTCGGGTATTCTTGGGTGGTCGACATGCTGGTGTCTCCAGAATGATCGCGGCTTGTAAAGCGATGTAACAATCGAATGTGGGTGGGCAGTCACTAGAATATTAGCTCTTTAGCGCGGAAAGCGCATGGGCTTAGCGAGCTAAACCCGCGATAGCGCGGTGTATTTTAGATTAAGTAAACGCCAGCGGTGGGGGTGGAATGCGATTCTTTTTGGGGTATTTGGCCTTGGCGTGGCTAGCGATAGGCACTTGGCTAATGCTCGACCCAGCTGCGCTGGATGTCTCGGCCGGAGTGGCTGCGACGTCGACCGATGGTCTTATTGAATTGCGTGCGATGTATGGTGGCATGGAGTTGGCGATCGGTTTGAGTGCGCTGTGGGCGCTCTGGCGGCCGAGATGGACATGTCATGTGCTATTTTTAAATGGTGTTATTACCGGCGGTATAGGTGCCGGGCGGTTAATAGGTGCAGTGTTGGCAGGTAGCGCTTCGGTGTACACCTTGTCGGCGCTGTCATTTGAGTTAAGTGCGGCGGCCTTGTGTTGGGTATTTGCCAAGCGCTTGCGCAGCGGAGATCAAAGCAGTGGATGAGTATCAGCAGTTAATTAGTGTGATATCCCTCACTATGGGGGTGGCTTGGGCCAGTGGTTTAAATTTATACGCAGCTATTTTAGTGCTGGGCCTAGGTGGCTCAGTTGGTGGCATTGATCTGCCAGAGAGCTTGGCGGTGGTGCAAGACCCCGCGGTAATTTTGGCGGCGGGCCTGATGTACGCGGTGGAATTTTTTGCCGATAAAATTCCGGGGGTGGATACTGGTTGGGATGCTCTGCACACCTTTATTCGGATACCCGCTGGCGCCTTGCTGGCGGCAAATACAGTAGGTGATGTTAGCCCCGCCCTGCAGTTGGCGGCGGGGATTGTTGGCGGCTCAGTGACCTCGGTGACCCACGCTGCAAAGGCGAGTACGCGAATGCTGATTAATACCTCGCCGGAGCCAGTGAGCAACTGGCTGGCGTCGATTAGTGAAGATGTCGCGGTATTTGGCGGCTTGTGGGTGGCGTTAAATCACCCAGTGTTGTTCTTAATCGGTTTTGTTGTCTTTTTACTGTTGTTAATTTGGTTGCTGCCGAAGTTGTGGCGCGGCATCGCGCGAATTTTCCGCAAAATAGGTCAGTGGCTGGGGCTGAGTAAGGAAACGAGTAAGGCCTTAATGGAGGACGCCAGCGGATCACCGCAATTAAACCCTGGGCCAGAATCGGGGGTAGATCTCAAGGCGAAATCACTCGTAGAGGCCCTGCAGGGCTTGGATGCCTTACATCAATCTGGTGCGCTTAGCGACGCTGAATATCAAGCTGCAAAAACCTCCGTTATTGCTGAGCATAGCGCCGCGCCAAATTCGAGTTCAGGCTCGAGCGAGGCTCCGAAGCCAAATTCTAGTGCGGCGACGTGATGTTAATCACAAAAACGTGTTCGGTTCGCCCGTGCTTGCCCTTAAATGAGCTATCTCGCATAAACCCCATGCACTACTTGGGTAAATGCGATTTAATCGACTGATATAGTGGTTGTTCACTGGCTTGCCCCAAATGGCGTTTGCGATTGGGGCTAAATACGTACTCATAGTGGAATAAAATGGATTTTTACAGGTGTTATCTCCTTTGATTGTAAACTTATCGCGGCCTTTATGTTTGCTGGTGTTATTGCTGTTACCGCTGAGTGTCGCCCACGCCGGCTTGATTCTGGATGTCTTAAATCAGACCGGTGTTTTGGCGGTCACCAACTCGGTGACCAAGGCAGTGGGAATTGAGCTAGACGACAGCTTGGGCGGGCTTGATGCCGGTGTCTCGCGGGCCACAGAAGCATTGCCGGTAGGTGCGCTGGTAGCGAGCGACGAGTTATTAGCTATGGATCAGGGCGTGTTGGCCGCCGACGAAGGGGCCGCAGTTAATACGGTGGCTCCGCTGGGATCGGCTAAGGATCAGCCGGCGTTGGTTCCTCTTACGAGTATTGACCCTGTGTTTGTTGCTGGTCGCATTCAGTCTGACACTTATGCTTGCGCCGACGCTGATGGCGATGGGGTTTGCGATCAAGACGACCAATGTTTACAAACGCCGCGCGGCCTTAAAACCTTGGCGAATGGCTGCCATTTAGACGGACCGCAAACCTTGCTCTTAGAAGGCGTGTTTTTTGCTCACAATAGCGCGGCGTTAAATTCGAGTGCAAAGCTGGTTCTCGATCGCGTGGTATTGCTTATCCAGCAATCTGACGCGAGGCGTATCGAGGTGGGTGGTTACACCGATAATATCGGGTCGACCCATTATAATCTGCGGCTGTCGGAGACCAGAGCCCTTGCGGTGCGGAAATACCTGTTGAGCCAAGGCCTGAATGCCGAGCGTTTGGTGGCTAAGGGCTATGGTGAGGAATCCCCCCGCGCCGATAACGGTACTGCTGAGGGACGGGATTTGAACCGACGGGTTGAGCTAAAACGGCTGCGATGAGTTGTGCACCATCGATACTAAATTTTAAACATGAATACGGGGGCCTCGGCCCCCGCTCGCGTATTTGAGGAGAATATAAATGGCAATTGATCTGCCACCGGTAATGCCCCCCCAGCTCGCCAGCCAAATACAGATAGAAGCCAGTGCCAGCGAGAAATCTGCGCCGATTTCGGCGGTTATTGGTGGTATCACTGTTCGCGTTATTGGTAATCAACTGCTTTCAAACACTCAGGTTGAGGCGCTATTGGCCGAGGCAGAAACCCCTTCGGCAGCGATCACGGCATTAACGCGGCGCTATTACAATGCCGGCCATTTATTGGTGAGTGTGAGTTACTATCGGCTAGACGACACAGTAACGGTGCTGGTGAATCAAGCGCTTGTAAAAGGTTTGCGGGGCAACTCGCAGGTAACTAGCCATTTTGCCGGCTTGGTGGGTGACCCCGACTTGAGCTTGGCAGAGTTTGATCGCGCGCGGGTGTTGGCCGATTTGCAGGCCGAACGCGCCGGCGTGTCATACAGTATTGCCTATGAGCAACACTACGATAATCAGGTGATTCTCGATTTTCGCGAACAAGTGATTGCCGATCATGACGCCACCGATTTTATTCTGGAAATGAATAATAAGGGCAGCCGGTTTTTGGGGCGCTACTTTGGTTTGGCGGGGTTAAAGCATCAGTTTGGCAATGGCACTGAGTTAAATGTGGCCTACAAAACTATTTTTGAGTCGCTGGGCGAAGCTGGTGATGGCGACGATTATCAGCAATTTGATCTTGCCCTTGAGCATCCGTTTACCTTTGGTTTATTTGGTATTGAATCCAGTCATATTGAATATCAGCGCCACCCACAAGTGCCGACCAGTGCAGCTGGCGGTGGATTGTGTTTGCCGCTATTGAATAACTGCGCGGTAAGTGGGGCAGTGGAAACGGTTTTTCTGGATGCCGAGATAGACAGTATTGCCCTGTCGGGCGAGCAGGTTGTATACAGTAATCCGGTGCGGCGTTGGAGCGCATTTGAGCGGATTGAACATATCAGCTCTGAGATTCGCTCTGCATCGCAGAGTGCGCCGTTGCTGGATGAAAATTATGACACCCTAGAGCTGGGTGCTAAATATTCACAGCGTGGCAGTTTAGTTGAAGCTCCCTCGTATCTTAAGGCGCAACTATCGTTAAAAACGGGCTTTGGTGACGGCGGGAGTTTTGCGAGCGACAGCAGTGATGCAGTCAGTATCGGCAAGCGCGAAGCAGAGTTTATTCTACTGCTGCCCAAGCTGGGTTATAAATTCGCGCTGGCGCCAGACTACGAGTTTGCTCTAAATTTTAACGGCCAGTTTGCTGATAACACCCAGTTGCCGCAACAGCAGCAATTTGTGCTTGGTGGCATGAACAGCATGAGCGCGTATCTGCCCGGCGTGATTATTGGTGACAATGGCTATTTTGCGCATTTGGCCGTGAACGGTAAACACCAGTGGTGGGGCTTGGCGTGGGAGTCGTCGCTCTTTGCTGAGTATGCGGCGACGAAATTCAATAATGCGCGGGGTGAGTTGGCGGCAAATCAGAGCTTGGCGGATGCGGGCTTTCGACTCAGCCTCAAGCCCGGTTTAGGTTTAGAAACCGAGCTACTGGCTGCGGTGCCGGTATTTGATGATGTGGTGGATGAATCCCGTTTAGAGTCCCTTGAGGCAGACTTCTTTTGGCGGCTGCGCTGGGTTTTTTAATCGCCAAAGGCTTTTTTTAATAGTTGGTTTAACGTGCTTTGCTCTGCGGTGCTGAGCTTGGCCACGCGCGCTTGGTGTAGCTCGGCAATGGTGGCGCATAAATTCCCGGCCAGCTCGATGCCTTCGGGACTGAGTTGTACCAGCAAGCTGCGGCCGTCGTCGGGGTTGTGGGGGCGCAGAACTAAATTGGCGCTCTGTAGACGGTAAAGCACTTTGGTTAGTCCGCCGGAGCTGAACAGCATAGCCTTGCACAACTCGGTGGGGCTTAGCTGATAAGGTGGCGCTTGGCGGCGCAGGGTGGCCAGCACATCAAACTCGGCGCGAGTTAATTGGTGGGCCTGAAAGGCGGCTTCTGTCTCTTTCATAAAGCGATCCCCCGCGCGGATAATTCTTAATATTGCTGGGGTGGCGGCACTGTGCATTTCTGGCCAGTGCTGTTTTTGCTGCTGTCGTAATTCTTTAATGCTAATCCGTTTATCATCCATGGTCTTGTCCTAGAGCTTTGCTGGCGCCGGTGCGGATGCCTTGCTGTGGGCTCGTATGCATATTCCCAGGTGGGACCTTTGCTGGGCGAGAATTTAGATTTGCATTCATGGTTGGCGAAGCCTGCGATAGGGGTTATTGAATATTATCTTGCCGGAAAGATAAATTCCAGCTATTATCTTGCTGGAAAGATAAAGGTGTCCTATGTCCTCCACGCTTCCTTCTCTGCGTTTAATTTTATTACTGGCTTTAATTTTTGCTCTGTCGCCGCTGGCCATAGACATGTACTTACCCACGATTCCGGCGATCGCCGTGGAGCTCGGTGTGCCGGTGCAAGACATCGCGGTAACGGTGAGCCTGTATATGCTGGGTTTGAGTTTTGGCCAGTTTTTTGGTGGGCCGATAAGCGACTATCTCGGCCGTCGTCCGGCGTTGTTCTTTGGCTTGGCGTTGTTTGCTGTGGCGAGTTTGGCCATTGCGTCTACCGAGTCGCTGTCGGTGTTTTGGGCAGCGCGGTTTTTTCAAGCGCTGGGCGGTGGCTTTGCCTCGGTTGTGGTGCCCGCGATTATCCGCGACCACACCGAAGGTCAGGCAACCGCGAAATTGTTTTCGCAAATTATGCTAATCACGATTATTGCGCCGGCATTAGCGCCGACTATTGGCACAGTGCTATATAGTTTGAGTGGCTGGCAGCTGGTGTTTTTAGTGTTGGCGGCCTACGCGCTTATTGTCTGTGGTTTATCGAGCGTAATTATTAAAAAGCCAGGCTCAGAGCAACGTGCGCCGCTGGCCGACAGCCTGCTTACCCGTTATAAGTTTGTCTTGTCGAATCGCGCTGCGATGGGTTATTTACTGGCTCAAAGTTTAGGCTTTAGCGTCATGATTACCTTTGTGGCCAATGCTGCGCTGGTGTATATCGATCTGTATGAGCAGAGTGAAACGGTGTTTTCGATGTTGTTCGCGGGCAATATTGTCACTCTTGCGATTGCTAACCGGATCAATAATCGCCTATTAAATACCGTTCCCGCCGCGCACATTTTGCCCCGCGCTATGCTGATCTTATTTGTTTTCTGCAGCGCGCTGTTGTTAGTTACTGGCTTTGCGCCGCCGCTCTGGGTGGTGGTGCCGCTAGTGATGCTGGCGGTGGGTGCGCTGGGCGGCATAATGGGTAATTCGCAGGCCTGTGCCCTGCAGTTTTTTCCCCAGCACAGCGGTATTGCCTCGGCATTGATGGGTAGTGGCCAGTATCTTATTGGCGGTGTTATTAGCGGCTTGTCGACGCATTTTCATAGCGATTATATGTGGCCGATGACGATCACCATGTTTTTGGCCTCGGCTTTAGGTCTGTATTTTGTGCCTAAACCAAGCCGGCAACCGGAGGCCTTAGCCTCTGAGGCCTAGCTGTTTCGGCATAGCTCTAACCACCGTAATATGCCTTCGCTGCGGTATTTTTGACGATGCAGAATAAAGTAAAAATAGCGTTTAAAGTCCCGCGTTTTCGCCTCTAGAGGTACGAGGCGCTTGGTCTCAAATGAGGCCTGTAGGGAGACTTTAGACAAACAGCCAATACCTAAGCCGGTTTCTACCGCGCGCTTAATCGCTTCTGTATGCTGTAATTCCAAACGTATATTGAGGTCGGGTAGCAGGTCGTGCAGGGCGCGATCAAATGCTTGCCGAGTACCTGAACCGGGCTCCCTTAAAATCCACTGCGCGGCGAGTAGATCTTCATTGCTTAGGTTTTTCTTGTTTGCTAAGGGGTGGTTGGGGCTGCAAAAAATTTGTAATTCATCTTCACGCCATTTGGTGACTTCCAGGTCGGGGTGGTGCAATTCGCCTTCGATTAAGCCCACGTCCAAATCAAAATTTAGCACTTGCTGGCTTATTGCCGCGGTATTGGCGACATTGAGTTCGACCTTGGCAGCTGGGTGGCGATTGATGAACTCGGCCATGATGTCGACCGCAATATAGTTGCCGATGGTGAGGGTGGCCCCCACTTTTAACTCGCCGACTTGATCGTGGCGGCGAAAGCCTTGTTCCAAGGCTTGCGCTTGATCTAATAAAGCTTCGGCTTGGGGGCGTAGGGCGCGACCTAATTCATTAATTTGCAGACGTTTTCCTATGCGATCAAAAAGTTGTATCGAAAATTGCTGCTCGAGATCTTTGAGGGCGCTCGATGCCGCCGATTGCGACATCGACAGCTGCTGAGCCGCGCGGGTGATGTTTTCGGTATGGGCTGCCGCTAGGAATACTTCAAGTTGACGTAGGGTATAGTGCATATTAATAAAACCGATATGAAAAATCATAATAAGTCATTTTGCCGATAGCATAGCGCTCCCGTAGACTGTTGGCAAATCAGCAACAACAGGTGCGGCGCTCATCGCCGCAGGAGAGTTTACAGTGAGCAATATTATTCGTGAGCGGGTGACCAGCGTACATCACTGGAATGACACCTTATTCAGCTTTAAAACTAGCCGCGATCCGTCTTTTCGTTTTGAAAATGGCCATTTCACTATGATTGGCTTGCAGCAAGGTGATCGCCCACTGATGCGCGCCTACAGTATTGTGAGCGCTAATTACGAAGATCAGCTGGAGTTTTTTAGCATTAAAGTCGCCGACGGCCCGCTGACCTCTAAGTTGCAACAGATTCAGATTGGCGACGAAGTGCTGATTAGCCGTAAGCCGACGGGCACTTTGTTGGCTGACCATTTGTTGCCGGGTAAAAATCTCTATCTGCTTAGCACCGGCACTGGCTTGGCGCCGTTTATGAGCATTATTAAAGACCCTGAGGTGTACGAGAAATTCGATAAGGTGATTTTGGTACACGGCGTGCGTTACGAAAGTGAATTGGCCTATCAAGACTTTATTCGCGACCACTTGCCTAGCCATGAATACTTTGGCGATGTAGTGCGCGATAAGCTGATTTACTACCCAACCGTGACGCGGGAAAAATACGCAAACCAGGGCCGTTTGACCGACTTAATTCGCAGCGGTAAATTGATGAAGGATATTGGTCTGCCTGCGCTTAATCTTGAAGATGACCGGTTTATGATTTGCGGCAGCCCAAGCATGCTTAAAGACAGCTGCGCCTTATTGAATGCCGAGGGTTTCCAAGAAACCCGCGGCGGTGTTCACGGCCACTTTGTAATTGAGCGGGCGTTTGTAGAACATTAAATTAAGGTGTTAAAACGCTAAGCTCGCTTTAGTTTTAAAAGCCCGAGTCACATTAATGACTTGGGCTTTTTGCTTTTTGAATTGTGGCTGTTACCGGTTGCGTCCCAATGGCGTTAGCGCCAAAGATACATACTCGCTTTTTTGTTTAGAATTTGTAATTCAAAATGCTTGGTGCATGCGGTGTTAGCAAGGCCGTAGCAAACATGCAGCGGCAGCAGATGTTCTTCGCGTGGATGACAATAGCGGGCGGCGGGAGCATCTTGCCACTGGGTGAGGCGCTGGCTTCGGTCTGCTTCACTAAGGTCGGGATTAGTACAGGTTTCGATCAACCAGTTTTCAAATGACTCATTTAGGGTTGTGGAATCGGCGCTCGGCGGTGCAAAAAATGCTTTAAAATTATGAAAGGAAAACCCCGAGCCAATAATCAGCAAATTTCCGTAATCTAACTTTTGAAGTGCCCTGCCAATAGTTATATGTTCAGCGGGGTCGAGGCTCTCAACAAGGGACAGCTGAACGCAGGGAATATCGGCCTCGGGGTACATGATTTTTAAGGGTATAAAGAGGCCGTGATCAAAGCCCCGCTGGGTGTCGCAGTTAGCGGCAATACCTGCTTTTTGTAGGCTTGCGTGAACCTGATGGGCAAGTAAAGGTTCGCCTAGGCAGGGGTAGCTAATACGATAAGATTCCTCCGGAAAACCGTAGTAGTCGTAAATTAGCGGCGGCGTGGCAGCTGCGGTAATACTTGGAATGCGTTCTTCCCAGTGGGCACTTATCACCAGAATTGCCGATGGCTTAGGGATGTCGGCCGCGATACTGCGTAAACAGCTCAGCATTTCGCTGTGCTCGGCATCGCCAAGCAGGGGCATGGGGCCGCCGCCATGAGACAAAAATAAGACTTGGGGTTTGGTTTTCATCGAATCCTTCTCCCTGAATGGGAATTTTTTTTACTGGTAGCAGTTATTTCACAGCTGGCTGTTTTAAGATACGGGTTTTTGCCATGGATGTTGATACATGAAAACGATACTCGTTACTGGCGGCGCCGGTTATATCGGTAGTCACACGGTTGTGGAATTGCTAAATGCCGGTTACGAGGTAGTGATCGTTGATAATTTGGTGAATAGTAACTTAGCTGTACTAGGCAGAATTGAGACGATTTGCGGCAAGCGGCCGAGCTTTGTTAATGCTGATGTTCGCGATGGCGCAGCCTTAGCCGAGGTGTTTAGTGAATACGATATTGATGCCGTTATTCATTTTGCCGGGTTAAAAGCGGTGGGTGAAAGCGTCGAGCAGCCACTGCGATATTACGAAAACAATGTTTACGGTAGTTTAGCATTAAGCCAGGCGATGGCGGATGCAGGCGTGTTTAAACTGGTATTTAGCTCCTCGGCAACGGTCTACGGGCCAGACGCAGCAGTGCCCTACGAAGAAACCATGGCCTTGGGCCAGCCGTCCAGTCCCTATGGTGCATCTAAGGCCATGGCTGAGCGCGTGCTGGCTGATTTATGCGTGTCTGATTCGCGTTGGTCGATAGTAGCGCTGCGTTATTTTAACCCTATTGGGGCCCATGCCTCAGGTTTGATCGGCGAAGACCCCCAGGGAATTCCCAATAATTTAATGCCCTTTATCGCGCGCGTGGCGGTGGGTAAATTGGCTGAGTTGGCGGTATTTGGTGACGATTACGATACCCCAGACGGGACATGCTTGCGGGATTATCTGCATGTTGTTGATTTGGCGGAAGGTCACTGTAAGTCCTTGTTGGCTTTGGCCACGCCCGGTTTACACGCCTTTAATTTAGGTGCTGGACACGGTGTGTCGGTGCTCGATATGGTCAAAGCTTTTGAGGCCGTCACTGGACAGTCGGTACCCTATAAAATTGCGCCGCGCCGCAGCGGTGATTTGCCAGCGTTTTGGGCCAATGCCGACAAAGCCAAGGCCGAGCTAGATTGGGTAGCCGCCCGCAGCTTAGAAGAAATGATGGCCGATACTTGGCGCTGGCAAAGCGGTAACCCCGACGGCTACGCAAGTTAAATTATTTTGTTCTGAGCGGGGCGGAGTGTTCCTCTAGGCTTCCTGACGCACCACAGCTCCATCAATCATGCTTACCTGCTAGCCCTCTTTGCTGGGGCTGGCGGCCACGCTATTTTCTAGCACTACTTTCGCTGACCAATCATTACTAATTGTACTCTTCGTGACGCAGCATTGTTTGTGGGTAGACTGCTGTGCGATTATCCACAACAAGACCAAATAATGAGACGCCCAGTATGGATGATTTTTTAGTGTACGGGATGCTGCTGGATGGCAAGGGTGGGGCAACGCCATTGAGCACTAGCGAAATTGATACATGGCAGCCCGCGCAGGGTTTGTTGTGGCTGCATTTTGACTACAGCAAGCCCGGTACCTTGAAGTGGCTTGAGGAGCATAGCGGCTTAGACGATATTGCCATTGCGGCACTGGTGGCTGAAGACACGCGACCGCGGGCAACCTCGCACAATGGTGGCCTGCTCATGGCGCTGCGCGGCGTCAATATGAATCCAGAGGCAGACCCCGAAGACATGGTCTCGATTCGTTTGTGTGTCGATGAACACCGCATTATCAGCTCGCGGAAGCGCCGTTTATTGTCGGTAGACGATATTGTGCGCAGCTTCAAAGAGGGTGAGGGCCCAGAAACCAGCGCCGAGTTTGTCGCGGTATTGTGTGACCGCTTGGTGCGGCGCATGGCTGGCCCTATTGATAACGCCGAAGACAAGGTTGACGAGCTGGAGGAGTCACTGCTGAGCAGTGCACGGGCAAAATTGCGCAGCGAGCTTGGCCAGGTGCGGCGTCAGTCCATTGCCTTGCGGCGCTATTTGGCGCCCCAGCGGGAAGCTTTGAGCTGGGTGCAGAGTGAGCGCCTGCCGTGGTTTGGCGATGATCAGCGGCTGCGGGTGCGGGAGGTCGGAGACCGCTTAGCCCAGTATATTGAAACCCTCGACAGTATTCGCGAGCGCGCAGCGGTCAGTCAGGAGGAGCTTGTAAACCAAATTTCGGAAGAATCGAATAGCCGGATGTACGTGCTGTCGATAGTGTCAGCGATATTCTTGCCGCTGGGTTTCGCCACCGGTTTGCTGGGCATTAATGTTGGCGGAATTCCCGGTGCTGATAATCACTATGCTTTTGCTATTTTTATTGCCATCTTAGTAGGCCTTGCTGGTGGGCTGCTGGTCTTTTTTAGGTATAAAAAATGGCTGTAGAACTTCCCGATTTGGCGATATTGTCGATAGCGCCGCTGAAATGGCCAGCGGTGCTCACCACGATAGTGGCGGGCGCAATTATTGGTTTGGAGCGGCAGATTCGCGGTAAGCCAATTGGTATTCGCACCGCGGCGCTAATTTGCTTGGGCACTTATGTATTTATTGCCATGTCAGTGTCAGTCGGCAACTGCGTTACTGACCCGTCGCGGGTGATTGGTCAAGTTATTACCGGTATCGGATTTTTGGGCGCGGGGGTAATCTTGTCTCGCGACGGTATGGTGTTGGGGGTGACGTCGGCTGCGGCGATTTGGGTGCTCGCTGCTATTGGGGTAATGATAGGTCTCGATAAATACGGTCCTGCGTTACTAGTGGCGGTGGTGGTAGTGGGTATCTTGGTGGGAGTTGATGTATTGGAAAATAGTTTTCACTCCCTGCGTAAAGGTGTCCATCAGCGGATGTCGGAGCGACGCTATCAGCGCAAAAAGCCAGAAAAATAAGTATCGGCGTCGTATTGCCACGCCATATAGTAAAAACTTTGCTCGGCGGACTAGCTAATGGTGGAGTCCTGGCGGTGGCCTTGTTAAGTTAGTGCTCTTAATACCCGTTTCTTGATTGAGTGCTTTGATGATAAAAAAAATCCTGCTGTTTATTGTTTTTCTCGTTGCTGCGGCTCTGCTATATCTGCAGTTTGGCAATAAACCTGAGCCTCTGCTCGCTGACTCGCAAAGCAGTCAATGGCTGGAGAAAGGCCTGTATGATGTCGATTATTTTGATATAGAACTGGTTGACAGCACACGGCCTACCCAAGCAAATGGCGAGTATAAAGGTAGCGATGAACGACGCTTAAACACGCGTATATGGTACCCAGAAGGATTGGCTTCATCTGCGCCACTACTGATATACAGTCATGGCTTTATGTCGATGCGCACCGGCGGCAGTTACCTCGCTGAGCATTTTGCTAGCCATGGTTATATCGTGGCGGCAATGGATTACCCCTTGACCCATTTAGGTGCGCCTGGCGGGCCGCTGGTAAAAGATGTCGTTAATCAGCCCGCGGATATTAGTTTTTTAATCGATCAATTTTTAAGCTGGGACGCCGACAGCGGCAATCAGTTTTTTGAAAAAATTGATAGAAAGCATATTGGTGTACTGGGCTTGTCGCTAGGTGGGATGACCTCCACCTTGGCGGCCTTCCACCCTGAGGCTGCTGATCTACGGATTGTGGCGGCGGTCTCTATTGCCGGGCCGGTGTTTATGTTCGGGCCACATTTTTATGAGTCGCGGGATATTCCCTTTATGATGATTGCCTCGCCGATCGATGCCATGATCGACTATGCGGCGAATGGGGCTAATATTCCTGAGTTTGTGAAAGGCTCTCTGCTAGTGACCATGGAAGATGCGTCGCATACGGCGTTTGCGACGCCGGGTAAATATTTCCGCTGGTTAGATAATGCCGATATGGTGGGTTGTAGTATGGTGACTCGCGGCTTGGCCAAAACGGAAGACGAGGCTTGGGCTGCAGAATTGGGTACAGCTGAGCAAGGTATTTTGCCAGTACCACAGCCGGCCTTGTGCACATTGGATCCATTGCCTAAGGCGATGAACCCAATTCGCCAGCAGTGGCTCACTACGCTCGCAGTATTTCCGTTCTTTGAATCGCACTTTGCCTTGAGCGAAGTGCGGCGCCGAGACGCAAGGGATTACCTGTATAAAACTTTCGCTACCGAGATTCCAGAAGTAAGCGTTCAGCGCGCTGCGAAATAAGTCTAACCACAGGCTTGCGCTGCGTGAGCGCTAACAAAAACAAGAATAGGGATTAACAATGACTGTTGCTTTTTGGTGTGTGTTTATTGCGTGTTTACTGCCGGTAGTGAGTGCTTGGGTCTGTGGTTATTTTCGCGCCAAGCAATTGGGGAATATTGATAATAAGCATCCGCGAGCGCAGTACGCTCAGCTTGAGGGAGCAGGCGCTCGAGCCTATGCGGCGCAGCAAAATGCCTGGGAGGCATTGCCGGTGTTTATCGCGGCGGTGCTTGTTGCGCATTTGGCGGGGGTGGCGCCAGAGCGGGCAGCACTGGCCGCGGAGATATTTATTGCCGCGCGAATTCTCTACCCTATTTTTTATATTGCCAATAAAGATATTTTACGCTCTTTGAGTTTTTTAGTGGGCATGGGTGCTTGCATTTCGCTATTTGTGATGGCGGCATAAATATTTATGGCTGGACTAAGCACTAACGCAAAATGGATGCTGTGGCTGCCGTTAAGTGCTTTTTTAACGTCGGTGACGCTGGCGGCATCGAAGCCAAACAAGTCCGTGGACGACGAAGGTTTTACGCCTCAACTCGAAGAATTCTTGCCGGTTGCTGAAGCGCCGCCGCCGCCATCGCTGCTGCGCGCTGAACAAATAAAAACGGAAACCTTCGATAGCTTTCCGCGCGGTGGCCCCGACAGTATTGCTGGCCTAGGTGACTGGTGGCTGTCTAATGGCAAGCTCTGTGTTGCGGTGAGTGATGTCGATCACAGCGCCGGCATTGTTGCTGGCGGTGGCACATTGATAGACGTTGGGCATTGCGACTTGGCTAACGACCAGTGGACGTATGGCAATATTCTTACTGGGCTGGCTAAGGAAACGGCAATTCCGGTTACTAGGGTTAGCGCGGGGATTCGCGATGGCAGCGCTGAGATTACCACCATGGGCGAGGCCGATGGTATTCGCCAAACTGTAGTTTACCGCTTAGCAGAGGGCGCCGACAGCCTCGATATTGATGTTAATATCGAGCGTGTTGGCGACGGTAAAGCCGTACACATGAGCGGCCTTTTTACCCTTTATTCCCAGCGAGCTCTAACGCCTTTTAGCTATTCTAGCTATGTTCCTGACGCCACGCTGGGCTTTCAGCATCCGGCGATTGATCGTAATAAAGTGTCCTCGTTATTGGCTGGGCTAATGCCCAGCGACTGGAATATTTTAGTTGGCGCTACCAGCTACGATACCCAAGTAAGCTACGGCGTGCAGCTGGAGTCGGCAGAGCTTATCACCAAGAATGGCAGTCGCCAGCCGCTGCCGCGCTTCCTAGCCGTCTTTCCAAATTACAGTTTACACGGATGGATGAGCCGGCCCCTGTGGTTACAGAGCGAGCGTTTAAATTGGTTGTCGATGCTGCAAAACCAGTTTATGGATATTGAGATTGGCGAGAAGTTGCTGGCTAAATTCAAGCTGCTAGTGGGTGATCGCAGTGATGTGGCTTCAGTAAGTGATCAAATTTATCAAGGACCTCTGCTGCGGGGTTACGCCAATGACAGCTCTGTGTCGGTTGCGATCTGGGATCAAGATGACCGGCCGGTGACTCAGGGACGGGTGGCTGCGGATGGCAGCTTTACGATTCGTCTACCCAAGCGCACGCAGTGGGTGAAGATGCAGGCGACCTCCGCGTGGGGGCAAAAAATTACGCGGGAGCTGTCCTTGGCGGATGCTCGCAATGACAGTGGTCGCTGGGTATTTAAAAAGAAGGGCCTGCTTAAACTGCCCCGCGAAATGCCCATGAGTCTGTATTTCTTTGGTCTTGGCGATACCACTACGCCGGAGTTTGGCAATGATTTACTCGGCTTTACCGAAGCCGGTGTGTCGCTGCCGAGCTCATTGCGGCGCAATAGAGTCGATCTTGCCGGCGTTGCCACCGATCCCCAAGAAATCGATTTGCCGCCGGGGCAGTATCGAGTGCTCGCCAGCCGTGGGCTTGAATACGACGTAAAGGAGTATTTACTGACGATCGTGGCGGGTAAAACCAGTCAGTTGCCGATAATTCCTCCGCGTCAGGTATGGCATAGCGACGATTGGCGCTCTGCCGACCTCCATGTACACAGTGGCGCTAGCTTCGATGCCACTCTGCCCTTCGATGAGCGCCTGCGTAGCTTTGTGGCGCAAGGCGCCGAGATATTAGTGGCCAGTGAACATAATAGGCTAGTGGACTATCGCAATCGCGTTGTCGCGCTGGGATTGGCCGGACAGGTACAGGTAGTTGTGGGCGCGGAATTGACGGGCATGGCGCGCACTGCTAAGGCGCCTTTTACTGTGGGCCATAGCAATGCCTTTCCACTCACGGCCAAGCCTGCGGAGTTTGCCGGCGGTGCGCCGGCAGTTGAAAATCGCAGCTTGGGCGAAGTGATTGCCGGTGTACGACAGGTAGCACCCACGGCGGTATTTCAGTTGAACCATCCTCGCGCTGCTGATCCTCTCGATGCCGACTTGGCATTTTTTGATCACTTATCGCTGGGTAAAAATTATGATCCCAGTCAAAGCCTCGATAGCAGTAACAATGAAAGCTTGCTGGCGCCAGACCCCGTGTCGGGTTTTAGGGATATAGACTTTGATGTGATCGAGGTGCTCAACGGCGCAGAGTTTGCCGTTTATACCCAGATTCGCGACGACTGGTTTTCTTTGTTAAACCAAGGTGCGCGCCGAGCCGCAACTGGCAACAGTGATTCCCACGGTTTGCGCAGTGTGGTGGCCGCGCCGCGCAATTATATTTATTTGCCCGCTGCGGGTGCGCTACCGCTGGATGAAGAAGTATTAAGCGAGGGAATTCGAGCTGGCCATAGTTTCACCACGACGGGTCCGCTCTTGGCGGTGACCTTGCGCAGTGGCAGCGCAGAGGCGGGTTTGGGCGACTTATTTAAAGGCGGGCGAGGTGAACTGCATGTGCAGATTGATGCCGCGCCGTGGGTGACGGTGGATAAATTAACGGTGTGGGTTAACGGTAAAATTTATCGCGAGCTCAGTGTTGTGGCCGGAGATCATCGAGTGGTTGATCTGATTGCAGATCGCGATTCGTATGTGGTGGTGGAGGTCTCTGGGCAGCCGGGATCAATCTACCGATCCTTAATGCCGGGCTTGGCACCCTTGGCGTTAAGTAACCCGATTTATATTGATGCCGATGGCGATGGCCAGTGGCGCGCACCGGCTATAATGAACTAGTCTATAACTCGCATTGTCATAGTCGACAGAGAAGTTGTGTGGCAAGTTCATGGCGGTGAGGGGTTTAATGCCGTGAATAGTGGCATGTTTTTTAGTCAGATGCCTGTGTCATGATAAGGCAATACTGTTTGATGAAAATGAACTAGGGGGTTCACCAATGAATATTTCTATTAAAGCCGGCCGCTGGACAGCGCTGTTAGTGGCAACTGTTTTTGCGACAGCTTGTAGTATCGACCCGTATACCGGTGAAGAAAAAACCAGCAATACCGCTAAGGGCGCTGGCTGGGGTGCTTTGGGTGGTGCCGTACTGGGCGCTGCAGTATCTAGTAAAGATGACCGTAAAAAAGGTGCCTTGCAGGGCGCGGTTGTCGGCGCTGCGGCTGGCGGCGGCTACGGTTATTACATGGATCGTCAAGAAGCAAAATTGCGCGCACGTTTAGAAGGCACTGGTGTTCGCGTTGAGCGCGTTGGCGACAATATCAAACTGATTATGCCTGGTAATATTACGTTTGATACCGGCAGCTCGGCTATTAAAGGTGGTTTCCACGACGTGCTAGACAGTGTCGTACTGGTTGCGAAAGAGTTTGATAAAACTCTGATGCAAATCAATGGTTTCACTGATTCTACCGGCTCTTTCCAGACCAATCAGTCGCTGTCTGAGCAGCGCGCCAGCAGCGTTGGCCGTTACTTTATGAACCAAGGTGTGGCTGCTAGCCGTATTCGTACCTCTGGTTACGGTCCTCGTGATCCGATTGCCGACAACAGCACTGCGTCTGGCCGCGAGCAGAACCGCCGCGTTGAAATTGAAATGCTGCCTACTCAGTAAGTATATTGACGCGATGTAGGGGCGCCCTTTTCGGTGCCCCTTTTTTATGCCTGAAGTAAATCTTTTAGGGTGGTGTTAACGATGAAAATGAAAACCTGCTTAGTGATTTTAGCGGCGATGCTGATGTCGGCGTGTGCGGCATTTAATCCCCTAGAAAAGCCCCAAGTTGCGATTACCCATATTAAAATGGCGCCCGCCAATGGTTTGCAGCAGCGTTTGTTGGTTGGCCTGCAATTGGATAATCCCAATAGCTTTGCCTTGAATTTGGGCCGTTTGCGTTACCAATTAAGTTTGCAAGGCCAGGCTTTGGCTGGCGGCAGTTTGAATGAATCCTTCAGTTTGCCTGCCAATGGTCGTACCGAGATTGTGGTGCCAGTAGAGGTGAATTTACTCAGCGGCTTGGGCGTGTTGCGGGCGATTATGGGCAGTATGCAGTCTGATTTGGATTACCAGCTCAGTTTAACCACTGCAGTAGAAAACTTTGGTTTGGGTGATATCACAATAAATAAAAAGGGTAAGGTCGGTTTGGGTTCAACGGCACCCTAATACTAGAGTGCCGTGCAGCGTTTAAGCGCTGCGAGCGGCACTGCTGGTGTTGCTACCACTTAAACTGTCGTGCAGGCTCAGCAATTGCTGCGTGAGCTTGTGTGAGGGTGCAAAATGGATCATCGGGCTTTGTCTGCTGCGAGATTCTTTCATTTTGACCGAACTGCTCAAATATTGCTCAAAAATTGGCAGGCCGCTTTCCTTCATGCTTTCAATTAATTGAGTGGGTAAGCTCGCTTGAGATTGAAACTGATTAACCACAATGCCCTCTAGGCTGAGCTCGGGGTTGTGGTCTTCGCGAATTTCTTCCACGGTTTCCATTAGACCCATTAATGCACTCTGTGAAAAGCTGTCGCAGTCAAAAGGTATAAGTAGTGAGTCGGCGGCAATCAAGGCTGAGCGGCTGTAAAAATTGAGGGCCGGCGGGGTATCAATATAAATATGCTCGTATTCGGCTTGCAGCTTGTTTAAGGCATCGCGCAGCTTATAAATTTTGTGGCGGGTTTCTAACTCGCGCTCAATTACCGCCAATTCGGGGTGCGAGGGCATCAGGTAGAGGTTTTGGAATTCAGTTTCGTATATGCAGTCTGCCGCTTCTTTACTTTTGCCGAACAAGGATAGTTTTTGTTTGAAGAAATCGGCGGCATTGTCTTCTAAATCCCGAAACTGGGTGCCGATTAGGTATTCACTGCTATTACCTTGAATATCTAAGTCAATAACCAGTGTTTTAAAGCCTTTCCATGCACTGATTGCAGCTAAATTACAGGTGATGCTGGTTTTGCCAACACCACCTTTCTGGTTAAAAATCACCCGTTTCATGGCTCTGTCCTGAGAATTTTTGCTAAAAATCAATCCTAGCAGCTCTCGTGCCATGGTGCTATGACCGGTCGCTGGCCGAGCGGAAAACCGGCGGTCAATAAGCCTTTTATTGGATTTTTTGCGCTGATCTGGTGCGAACGAGGTCTGCAGGCTTGGGAGTACTGACTTAGACCTTTTTGCCTATCCAATCACCAGTGCGCAATACCCCAAAGAGCATTACCACTAAGTAACCTTCGGCGGGCTTGCTGTAGTTGGCGCGCACATGCTTGCGGAAAATAATACACTCAATGACATGAGTTATGGCAATAGCCACACCCGCCCACTGCAGCCATACACTGTATTCGCCGAGCAGAGGAAAGAGGGAGTTCACCGCAAAACCAAGCCAGAAAACCAGCATAAATACTTTGCCAAAATTATTCATAGTGTGGCGAAACCTTGTCCTTATTGTTGGACGAGCATAATGCGGCATTG
This sequence comes from Zhongshania guokunii, assembly GCF_040892635.1. Classification (NCBI taxonomy): domain Bacteria; kingdom Pseudomonadati; phylum Pseudomonadota; class Gammaproteobacteria; order Cellvibrionales; family Spongiibacteraceae; genus Zhongshania; species Zhongshania guokunii. Next base: position 93,382 of record NZ_JBFRYA010000005.1, read on the forward strand.
GCGGCAGCGCTTCAATATAAGTTAATATTCTGTAACGCAAAATAGGTGCAAAAATTATGTATACGGGAATTGTTCACGGGGCTTACCCATTGGCGTCGGTGGTACGTAAAGTCGGTTTACACCAGCTATATATCGAGTTGCCGCCGGTACTGCTAGAAGACTTGCAGATTGGCGCCAGCGTCGGGTTGGACGGCGTATGCATGACAGTAACCCAGATTGACGGGCTGCGCGTTAGCTTTGACGCTATGCAGGAAACACTCAATTTAACGACTTTGGGCGAGTTGGACCGCGGCGATTTAGTGAATGTTGAGCGTTCGGCAAAACAGGGCGCGGAAATTGGGGGGCATAATATTTCTGGTCATGTTGACGGCTGTGCGGAAATTATTGCCATTGAGCAAACTGAAAATAATTGCAGCCTGCATTTTCGCCTGCCTCCGCAGTTAAGTAAGTATGTTTTTAAAAAAGGCTTTATTGGGGTGAATGGCTGCAGTTTGACTGTGGCTGACTATGAGCGCAATGAGGCCCATTTTACGGTGTGCTTGATTCCTGAAACCCTGCGAGTGACGAATTTGGGCGCTAAACAGATTGGTGACAGGGTGAATATTGAGGTCGATCGCCAAACTCAGGTAATTGTGGATACGGTAGAGCGAGTTTTGGCTGAGCGCGAGCTTTGACGATTAAATCGTGCTGATGGAGGGCTTGTGTATACGGCTCGCGCAGCGTAAAAAGTAATAGTTCAGAGCTTCACAGTCCTTGTCATAGGAATACTGCTTTACTATGGATCATATCCCCTCTATCAGTGCTCGAATTTTGCTATTGCAGATTCGGCATCGTGCACTTGATGAAAAAATAAGTGAATTAGCAGCCAATCCCTATCAAAATCAGCTACTTATTCAGCGTCTTAAAAAGGAAAAACTGCGGATAAAGGATGATATTGAATTGCTGAAGGACGATTTGATACCGGATCTCGATGCCTAGCAGTAGTGTAGTGCGCATATTGTTGGTAATGGGTAGTTGTTGTGGGAAATGTCTCACGTGACGCACCGGTGTTCTCCACTGTTGGATAAACGAGAAAGGGGGATAATAGGCCTTGTCAGGAAGATTTAGGCATTCAACGGATTGGATGCGACATTGGATGTTAAAATTTTGGAAACCGGAGCAATTTATTGCTCCGGTTTTTTTATGCATTGAGCTTTTCGCTCCGCTTGCTTAAGCTCGGCGTTTTTCCACAGGCTCAAGCTGGTATGACCGACCGTAATTTTGATGGCATTGCAGAGCGCTTCCGTAAAAATATCTATGGCAACCCCAAAGGCGAATTGCGCTTAGCACTTTGTTGGCGGGAGTTACTCGCCAAGGTGCCAGCTCTTAACGAGAGCGAGTTGACTGGTGAGCAGACGATGAGCGTCTGGGATGCCGGTGGTGGCCTAGGGCAAATGAGTATTCGTCTCGCGGAATGCGGCCATCAGATATTATTGAATGATGTGTCGGCCGATATGCTGGCGATCGCCGAAGCCGATATTGCAGCAGCGGGAGTGGCTGACCGAGTTGTTATACAGCATGCTGCGATTCAAGATTTAGCTACTGCGGAGTATCGCGAGGCCTTTGACTTAGTGCTGTGCCACGCGGTGCTGGAGTGGGTAAAAGAGCCAGAGGATATTATTGCGGCGCTAGTTGCTGGCATGCGGCCCGGCGCGTATTTGTCGTTAATGTTTTATAACCTAAACGCCCTGATTATTAGCAATATGGCCAAGGGCAATTTATATAAGCTTCGCGATCGTGATTTTGCCGGCCATCCTGGCGGGCTCACGCCGCCGGCACCGCGTCAGCCCCAGGAAATGATGGCCATATTGGAAGCCGCAGGCCTAGAGATTGTCGCTAAGCGCGGCATACGTCTAGTTTACGATTTAATGCCTCGCGCGGTGCGCGCCGAGCGTAGTGTGGCAGATGTACTTGCTCTGGAGTGGCAGTATGGCGCGGAAGAGCCGTTTTGGGCGCTGGGCCGCTATATACACTTGCTGTGTCGGCGGCCGGCCTGAGCTCTGGGCCTACGTGGCAGTTGAGCAGCCTATTAGACGCTGCGAAATTGAATGCCCAGCTTTTGGTAAAGTGAGCCAAGAATCCACAGCGGGCCGATCAGCAAAAATAATATATTGGTAAAGAATGAAGGCTGCTGAGCCTCTGCTTTGTGACCGACAAACTGCATTATCCAAGCAATAATCCATATTGCTCCAGCTGGTATCCACAGCGCCAAGGGCACGTACATTTGGTAGAGCATGATGCCAGCAGCTATCAGAATAACAAATGGAAGCATGCCCAGCGCCAAGCGAACAGATAGGTAGCCGTAAAAGAACATCGCGCCAATGAGCAGAATTTGGCCAAGATTGGCGGTGGTGTTCGGAATATTTACTAGCCACAACAGCGCCACAGTGCACACGGCAATTGCTGGAACACACCAGAGGTGGATGGCTTTGTTGCGTGGGTTTTGGTGTGAAGCGTCGTATTCGTCTAGCCACTGATTTAGGGTGCGCACCGCATTAGTCTCCTACTAGGTTATAGATGCCTAAAGTAGGTGAACCCTCGCTTAGCGTCAATGGCCGAATTGACAAGGGCTATTGGCTGTTCAGCTCAATTCGATACGAATAAACGCTCGGCTCTTTTTGCGGCCAGTGATGCTCGCGCCGACATTTAAAACCCGCATTTGCCAGCCGTATTTTTTCGTCAAGCTTCGATGGGCGACGATACTTTCCTCGGGATCAAGTAAATAGGCATGGGCATTGATATCATCACCAAGGCGTTTGCCACTGACCGTGCAGGGTGCGACTTTACATTCGCTAAAATTACGTAGGCGTTTGACCTTGCCGGCCTCACCAGCCGAGTAGGCATACAGCGTGTGTTCGTCACCCGAGCACCACACCGGCGTCGCGACAAAGCTACCATCGCGCTTTTTGGTGCTGAATAAAATGTAGCTAGATTGGAATAGGTGTTTCATATTGGCAGTTTCAACTAGGCGGCTTTATAGCGGAGTGTCGAATAGCTGGCAGTGTGGCGCGGGTTAATAAACTTGGCAAGGCTCTGTTACGTTTTGCGCTAGTTTACGCAAAACTGTCGACGCAGTTGTTGCCGACAGTTGATTGGTTACGCTCATTATATCGCTCTCGTTGCAGTGCACGCAGGGCTTAGTTTAATCCTGCTACGCTGGCAACAATGCCAACAGCGACAATCGTCAGTAGGCTGTATTTGGCAGCGAGTTCGGCAAAAAAGCTGATGTCGTTAGATGCGATGGCGGCTTGTAATTGGCTCATGGTGGTGCTCCTAGGTATCTATTAAGTAAGATTTACTGTGTCTTGATGACGTAGCCAGTATACGAAGGATCACGCATTTATTGGGTTACGGCGATATTGTGCGCACGCCGCTCAGGGGCCGGATTTGCGGCCATATTTAATTTATTAGCCATGTGCCATGCCATTTAAATACAAGGACTTAGCGCTTCTATTACCTAGAATTTAGCTGGCGGTTAAGGGCCGTTAATCATGGCACAGGGATTAAATTGGTGTAATGCAGCGGCTTTTGAGGGCTTTAGGGCGGTTTTTTCGGCTTAGCGCAGCGGCATGGCAGGAAGTGCCGCCGTTATATTAAAGTCTCGCAGCATCTCGCCAACTAAAAATGTTTCTACCGCGACGGTGCCACGGGCAAACCAGTCTTTCGCCTCTTGCAGGGTGCCTACCTCGTAAACCAATAGCGGCCAGGGCAGCGCGCGAAGGTCGGCATCGGTTGGTACACAGTGTTTATCGCAAAAAATCACTTCGGGGTTTAGGCTGGCGAGAGAGGCGAGCTGCCAGTCTGGCCAGTAATCGAACACCGCGGCAAAGCGCTGCCAACCTTGGTGTTGAGCGTAAATTAAGGCGCTTAACTCAAAGCTAATTAGTAGGCAGCGGTCGGCTACCGGGCACAGTACATCGATGATGGCATCGACCACTGTTGCTTCATCAAAGTGGCTCAGACTTTCTTCTTTAATTTCCACATAGGCATTCACCGTGGGGTGGGCCTGTAGCAAGGTTACGATGTCGCTTAGCAAGCACATGGGGTTATCTGGAAATTTATTGCCGAGGCGGGCACTTTCTGAGGCCTTTAAGGCCAGAAGTTCCTTGGCGCGATATTCCCAAATCAAGCCGCCGCAGCCGCACATCCGCTGCAGATTGGGGTCGTGAAATACAAAGGGCACACCGTCGGCGCTAATTTGAATGTCGAGTTCAATATTGACCGCGCCCGCCGCAATGGCTTGCTGGAATGCAATTAGGGTGTTTTCTGGGTAGTGTTGGCGCCAGCCGCGATGGGCAATAAAATTTTCGGCCTGCATACTCGTCTCTGTAACGTGGTGAAGGGGTATTTCCAATATTTACTGTAGCCGTAAATGGTATTTATTGGGAGTGAATTTTGTGGCTGGCGCGGGCCTAATATTGGCAGTGTCGCGGTGGCGAGATATTTTCCTTGTGAGAAGTTACTGAGCTCGGTCATCGCGGCCTATAATGCGCAGATAAATGTTGTTGAATAAATTTGGAGTCCTTATGACAGTGGTATCAATCAAGTCTTTGCTGGCAGGTCGCGTCGCACAGGGGAGCGAGGTCGAAGTGCGGGGCTGGATTCGCAGTCGGCGGGATTCCAAGGGCGGTTTTTCATTTTTGGCGCTACACGACGGCTCAGCCCAAGCGGCGATCCAAGTGGTTGCGCCAGGAGAGCTTGCGAATTATCAAGCTGATGTACTGCGCCTTACCGCGGGTTGCTCGGTAATTGCCAAGGGGGTGTTGGTCGAGTCTCAAGGCAAGGGCCAGAGTTTTGAGATTCAGGCTAGCGGCATTGAAGTTTGCGGTTGGGTAGATGATCCAGACACCTACCCTATTGCCAAGAAACGGCACAGCTTTGAATATTTACGCACCGTGGCTCATTTACGGCCCCGCACCAATACCTTTGGCGCTACCACACGGGTGCGCACGGTATTGGCTAATGCGGTACATCGCTATTTTTACGAGCGTGAGTTCCAGTGGATCAATACGCCGCTTATTACTGCTAGCGACTGCGAAGGTGCGGGCGAAATGTTTCGGGTCAGCACCTTGGACCTGATGAATCTGCCCCGCACCGAGCAGGGCGCGGTGGATTTTGGCGCTGACTTCTTTGGTAAAGAAGCGTTTCTAACCGTCTCCGGTCAGCTCAATGCCGAGGCTTATTGTTTGGCGATGTCTAAGGTCTATACCTTTGGCCCCACCTTTCGCGCCGAAAACTCTAATACCAGCCGTCACCTCGCTGAGTTTTGGATGGTGGAACCGGAAATTGCCTTTGCCAATTTGGACGATGATGCAGCCTTGGCCGAAGACTTTCTTCGCTATTTGCTAACTCAGGTTTTGGAAAACTGCGAAGACGACCTCGCCTTTTTTAATCAGTTTGTCGACGAGGGCGTTTTGGCCCGCGCTCAGAAAGTGGCAAGCACGCCCTTTGAACGCATGGACTACGGCGATGCGATTAAAATACTGGAGAAATCCGGTAAGAAATTTGAGTATCCAGTGCGCTGGGGCCTCGATATGCAGTCTGAACACGAGCGTTACCTGTGCGAGGAGCATGTCGGTGGGCCGCTAATCGTCACTAATTACCCCAAAGACATAAAAGCTTTTTATATGCGGCTTAACGACGACGGGAAAACCGTTGCCGCGATGGACGTATTAGCGCCCGGCATTGGCGAGATTATTGGCGGTGCCCAGCGCGAAGAACGTCTAGATGTTTTGGACATGCGTATGGCTGAGCAGGGTTTAGAGGGCTTGGAGTGGTATCGCGATCTGCGCCGCTACGGCACCGTTGCCCACGCCGGTTTTGGGCTAGGCTTTGAGCGCTTGCTGAATTACATCACCGGCATGGAGAATATCCGCGATGCGATTCCGTTTCCACGAACGCCGAAGCATGCTGATTACTGAGTTAGCGGGAGGTGCTTGACAGGAGATGCAATGCCTTATCAGCAGAACGCTGGATGGGAGACGAAAGACGCAAAAGCCTAGCCCTGCTCAGTGTACAAGCCCCGAGTCATGTAGGTAAGTTATGTGAGCGTAGTAAATTCCTTAGCGTTCACCGTCTCCCGTCAAGCGTCTCCTCGTTTAAGCGAGGATAAACATCAGCTTACGCTGAAAATCATCCAGCTCAGACACCTTAACATTCACTATCTGCTCTAGCTGATAATTGCTGTGCTCGTTGAATAGGCGCAGGGTGTCGGCATCGAAGCTGAGTTTTCCGGGTATGGTGCGGGCTTCTACAAAGCCGCTTATACCGGAGTCTTCGAGTTCCACGCTAAAACCGCCGCCATTAACGTGGGCAATGCGGGCGCGATAAACGGTGTCGCTGGTATTAGTGGCAAGGTATTGGTATTGCAGCCATTGCTCCATTTGCTTGCTGGCTTGGCGACCGTTGCGCAGGGCGTATTGCAGGGCGTTAGCGGTGTCTTCGTCGATGTGCTGGGCAGTTTCACCGCGGAGCTTGGCGCGAATGCAGCGCTGTACGATGAGATCGCTGTATTTACGCAGCGGCGAAGTAAAGGTGGTGTAGCGCGCTAGGCCGAGGCCAAAGTGCGGTTTGGGCTCGATACTAACGGTGCCAGGTTGCAACATGCGGGCAAAAATACTGCGCAATGGCAGGCTTGAGCTGCTGGCGTCGCAGGCTTTAATTAAGGCTTTGTAGTCAGCGAGGCTGCTTATATCGCTGTCAATTAGCTCGGGCAATTCCTTTGCGATGACTTTGCGCACATTGTCGAGACGGTCTTCGCGCAGACCCGCGTGGCTAATGAATAGTGCGGGAGTGTCGCCTAGCCATTCTGCAACGCTGCGGTTGGCGGCGAGCATGCACTCTTCTACCAAACGGTGAGCGTCGTTGCGCTCCACTTTAACAATGCTTTCAATCTTGCGCTGCTCATTGAGCTGCAGGTGGTAATCGGGTTGCTCAGGCATCACCAAGTGGTGTTCGCGGCGATAGCGATTCAGGGCTTGGCTGGCTGCGTACAGGTCTTTTAGGCTGGGATAGCCTAAATCCATTTCGTCGTGGATATGCGCGTGAACGTCGTTATAGCTCAGCTTGGCCTGGGAGTGGATCAGGGCTTCGCTAAACTGAATGTCGCTAATGTCGCCATCATGGCTAATTTGCAGGGTGCAGACCATCGCGGCGCGATCTTCGTTGGCTAGCAGCGAGCAAGCACCTTGGGAGACGCTATTAGGCATCATCGGTTGATTAAAGCCCGGTAAATAGACACTGCTAGCGCGCTGTTTGGCTGCAAGGTCTAGAGGGGTGCCTGGGCCGATAAAGGCACCTGGGTCAGCCACGGCAACCTTCAGCGTCCAGCCGTTCTCGTTGCCCTGGGCCCAGAGCGCGTCGTCTAAGTCGCGGGTTTCGGCAGCGTCGATGGTTACAAACGGCAGTTCGCGCAGATCTTCACGGCCATCTAAGTAGGCATCGTCGGTAATGCCGCAGCTAGCGGGCCAGTCGCGGGGCAATTTAAATTTGCGCTGGGTGTACTTGCCTTCAATTCCGGCTTGATCGGGTCGGCCGATATTCTCTAATACTTTGACCTGAGATTTGCCGTCTTTAAAGGGGTGTTGTGCCACCTGACAATACAGCAAATCGCCCTCGGCGCATTTCTTGCGCTGTGAGGGCGGAATAAACAGCAGTTTATTAAAGCGTGGCAGGTCTGGCTCTACAAAGTGCCCCTGGCCGCGAACAATATAGCGACCGGTAAAGCAGTCTAGCGGGCTGTCGATGAGCTTTTCGAGCTCAGCCTTAAACTTACCCTTGTCGTCGGTGTGCACGGTGATTTTGACGCGATCACCGGGAAACACCCGCTGCATATCGTCTGGGGCGAGAAATACGTCGCGCTTGTCATCTAAGCGCACAAAACCGAAGCGGCGCTGACTGCCGCGAACTTCGCCTTCACCTTGATCTTTGGTGTCAATAATATGAGTTTTGAGTTGGCGGAGCTGCTGCAGGGCATTTTTGTCGAGCATGGAGGTGTGGTACCTGTGTTCGGGTCGCTAAAAAGGGCTACAGGGTAGCGGAAATGCGCAGCAGAGTCTTCCCAAATCGACGTAATAACGGTTGACAATGATGGCCATCGCTTTTAATAATCAAGCTACGCTACGCTGTATGGAGCGGTCTGTTGCCGCCAGAATCCAACTGCCTTTGGGCTTACAGTCACAATACCTTTGCGCACCGCGGCCACGCTGTGTCGCTGCAGCAGTTTTACCCCCTTCGTTTAGGTTTTTCTCACTTACTAGTCTTTCGCCGGTCTTCTCGTGCTCTTGGCGCGAGGGCGATGAGGTGCCGGTTTTTGTCGTTGTTGCCAACAGAGAGTGTCCTATGGAAAAAATCTTTGTTCTTGATACCAATGTTCTATTGCATGACCCGATGGCGCTAAGCGCCTTTCATGAACATCGGGTGATTATCCCGATGACGGTGCTGGAGGAACTCGATCATATCAAGGACAGGCGCGACAAAGATGTGAGTCGCGAAGCGCGGATTGCCATTAATGCGATTGATAAAATTTTATTTAACGCCAGCCCTAAGGCAATACAAGAGGGGGTGCCTATTCCCTCGGCCCGTGATGAAGACAAAAATGGCAGCTTGGCCATTTTCCCCGATCAGCTGATTAAACACGACACTTCCGCGCCTTATCTTGATGGCAGCGAGCATCAAGCCAATGACAACCGAATTATAAATGTTGCCCTGCATTTACAGCTCAAAAACCCCAAGGCCTACGTCTGTCTGGTGACCAAAGACATTAATATGCGCCTTAAGGCAAAAGGGTCGGGCTTAGAAAATGTTGAAGACTATCGCAAAGACCGAGTGTTGGAAGATATTCAATATATGGCCAAAGGCTATGAACACTTGGCTGGCACGCTGTGGGAGTCCGTCGACAAGGTAGACACCTTGCGCGAGGGCAGTCAAACCATTCATGTACTTAATAGTGAACTACTGCCCAAGGCGCACATTAATCAGTTTGTGTATGACGACAACGATTTTGTCGGCATGGTGCGGGCGGTAGATAAGGAGAAAATTGAACTACTCGACCTGAGTCGCGATCAATTAATGCACCAGCGGATGTGGGGCTTGAGTCCGCGTAATTTTGAGCAGGCGATGGCCTTTTTCCTAATCGCCCAAAGCAATATAGATATGACTGTCATGACGGGCCCAGCGGGCTCGGGTAAAACCCTTATCGCTTTAGCGTATGGTCTACACGCTATTTTGGAAGAAAAACGATATGACAAGATGATTGTGGCGCGCTCGACTCCGCCTATGGCTGAGGATATCGGCTTTTTACCGGGTACGGAGGAAGAGAAAATGGCACCCTGGCTTGCCGCATTTGAAGATAACCTGGAGGTGCTACATGGCAGCGACGAGTCGCCCTACAGCAGTATAGAGTATGTGAAGGACAAGGCGAATATTCAATTTAAGTCACTAAATTTTATGCGAGGGCGCTCTTTTAATAATGCCTATATTGTCATTGATGAAGCGCAGAGCCTTACTCAGTTTCAGCTAAAGTCCATCATCACTCGAGTTGGGGTGAACTCAAAAATTGTGGTGCTGGGCAATTTAGCTCAAATTGACAATAAATATATTTCGCCGTTGACCTCTGGTCTGACCTATTTGGTTGAAAAATGTAAACACTTCGAACACGCGGGGGTTATGCACGTTAATGGTATTGAACGCTCGCGATTAGCGGCGTTTGCCGAGGAAAATCTTTGATTTCAATACTTGAGTAAGGTCTGAGTTTCAGCCCGTAAAGTCAGCGGTAGCGGTGCAGTTAACGCGGTTTTGCGGGCCTAGTTGTTGTCAATAGGGTTTATCCGTCATGGAACTTTCCGCGCCATAAGCTTAGTGTTAATTGGCTAAAGATCCGACATTAGGTAGGCCGTTTATGGATATGACACAAGAAAAACGCAGGGCAGAACCTCCTGTGCCAGAGAATGCAATGGATATGCTGACGGATTTGCAGAAAATAGCGCTGCGCAGAATCGAAAATTTTGGCTGGCAGCTTAAGTTTATTCGTCATCCGAGCTTTGAACCACCAATGGTCGTAGTTGAAAATTCTACCGGCGTTAATATTGGTGTTTTAGAGGAAGATGGTGGCGTGAACTTAAACCCACGAATTGTTTTGCGTAATTAGCGTTAACCAAAAAACTTTACGACCTGTTGGTCTGGGTCCCGACTGGCCTTGGCGTCGTGCAGTTTTTGTAAATAGCTTTCCCACTTGGCGTCTTTGGTTTCGCACAGCTCCCGCAAATACACCCACGAGAAAATGCCACTGTCGTGGCCGTCGCTAAACACCAGCTGCAAAGCGTAATTGCCCACCGGAATTAGCTCAGTAATTTTTACATGCATTTTACCGGTTTGTAGGGTTTCCTGTCCCGCGCCGTGGCCCCGCACCTCAGCCGAGGGCGAATGCACGCGCAAAAACTCTGCGTCCAAGGCAAACTGCTCACCGCCAGTGTAAGTGAGTTCCAGCTGCTGGGACTGCTTGCGAAATTTAATATCGGTAGGCGCTTGGCTCATGGTGGTGTCCGTTGGTGGCTAGATGCTGGACGGGAGATGGGAGACGCAAGTTCAACAAAGCGTTTTCCGTCTCCCGTATAGCGTCTCCCGATCAAAGTATAAATCGACTCAAATCTTCATCCTTCGCCAATTCACCTAGCTGTTCATTCACGTAATCACCATCAATTTTAACAGGATCTTTGATGTCGCCAGCGTCAAAGGAAATTGTTTCAAGTAAACGCTCGAGCATGGTGTGCAGGCGGCGTGCGCCGATATTCTCGGTGCGCTCGTTCACTTCCCACGCGGTTTCGGCAATGCGGCGAATGCCGTCGGCGGTGAACTCAATGCTCAGGCCTTCGGTTGCTAATAGGGCCTGATACTGCTCGGTCAAAGACGCATGTGGCTCGGTAAGAATGCGCTCAAAATCTTCGGGCGTTAATGCCGACAGTTCTACTCGAATCGGCAGGCGGCCCTGCAATTCTGGGATTAAGTCTGATGGTTTACTCAGGTGAAAGGCGCCTGAGGCCACAAACAAAATATGATCGGTACGAATCACGCCGTGCTTAGTGCTAACTGTGCAGCCCTCAATAAGCGGTAGCAAGTCGCGCTGTACGCCTTCGCGGGATACGTCGGCGCCACCGGATTCTTGGCGTTTGGCGACTTTGTCGATCTCGTCAATAAAGACAATACCGTTCTGCTCAGCCGCTTCTACGGCACGGGCCTTTAATTCTTCTTCGTTAACAAGCTTTGCGGCTTCTTCGTCTTGAAGCTGCTTGGCAGCGGCCTTAACCGTTAAGCGGCGAGTCTTTTTGCGGTCGCCGCCCATTTTAGAGAACATGCCCTGCAACTGGTTGGTCATTTCTTCCATGCCAGGAGGGGCCATGATTTCGACGCCAACGGGAGCCATATTGAGTTCTATTTCAATTTCTCGGTCGTCGAGTTCGCCTTCCCGAAGTTTTTTACGAAATAGTTGGCGAGTGCTGGTATTGCGCTCTTCTTCTGTGGCTTCGCCGCGTGCTGGCGGCAGTAAAGCGTCAAGAATGCGCTCTTCAGCCGCATCGGCGGCGCGGTGAGCCACTTGCTCCATGGCCTGCTCGCGATACAGTTTAATCGAGACATCAACTAGGTCGCGGATAATGGATTCCACGTCGCGGCCGACATAGCCCACTTCGGTGAATTTGGTGGCTTCAACCTTAATGAACGGCGCGTTGGCGAGTTTGGCCAAGCGGCGGGCAATTTCAGTTTTGCCGACGCCGGTGGGGCCAATCATCAAAATGTTCTTGGGGGTGATTTCGTCGCGCAGCTCTTCACTAAGCTGCATGCGCCGCCAGCGGTTGCGCAGGGCAATTGCCACGGCGCGTTTCGCATCACTTTGACCAACAATGTGTTTATCTAATTCGTGAACGATTTCACGGGGTGTCATGGTCGACATGGAGACTCCGAGGGCGCCCTTGGGCGCTAGTATTCCAAAGATTCAATGGTGCGGCTGTGGTTGGTGTAAATACAGATATCACCAGCGATGGTCAGGCCTTTTTCAACAATATCACTGGCGCTAAGTTCGGTATTGTCCATTAGCGCGCGGGCCGCAGCGGTGGCAAAGGAGCCGCCGGAGCCAATGGCAATCATATTGTCTTCGGGCTCGATGACATCGCCATTGCCGCTGATAACCAAGGTGGTTTCTTTGTCGGCGACAATGAGCAGGGCTTCGAGTTGGCGCAGAGAGCGCTCGCTGCGCCAGGCTTTGGCGAGTTCAACAGCGGCCTTGGTGAGTTTGCCTGAGTGTTTTTCGAGCTGAATTTCAAATAGCTCAAACAGGGTAAAGGCATCGGCGGTGCCGCCAGCGAAGCCGGCCAGCACTTGTTCTTTATATAGACGGCGGACTTTGCGGGCATTGCCCTTCATCACGGTATTACCCATGGTGACTTGACCGTCGCCGCCGATAACGACCTGATTATTCCGGCGAACCGAGAGTATTGTGGTGCCGCGAAACTGTTCCACGCGGGACTCCTTATAATTGATAGGGAAAAGCGGGTGTGAACAGAGTTAGTGGGGTTGGCCCCTGATATTTTCAAGGGCGCGAGAAAGCTTATGCTTAGTTCTTTTGGCGAATAACCAGAGTATCAATACTCTCATTGATCAACTTGCTGCGGGCATCGCTCAGGGTATTGTGCGATTGGAAGGGGCCAACATAAACGCGGTGCCAGCGTTCGCCATTTGCTTCAACTGATTCTACTTTGGCATCGAGGCCGAGTAGCAGAATCTGGGCGCGGCGGCGGTCGGCGTCGGCACCTTGACGGAATGAGCCAGCCTGTAGAATATATTTTTCCATATTGGGGTCGGGTTTGACCTCAACCGGAGGGCGGTCATTCTTGGGGGCGCTCGCCGTGGCGACGGGTTTGGCTGCGGGGCGCTCGTCGTTAACAATGACTTCACGCTCTGGGAGCAGAGTGAAGAAATCGAATTTGGTATTAGTGGTGACTTCTTTGCGGTCGGCTTTTACCTTGGCTTCGGCGGCAGTTTTTGCCGCAGCAACCTTGGTCTCGTTGCTGGGTTGTTTGCTCATTGCGCTAAACACTAGCACCGAGCAGATTACTCCAGCTATAAAGCCCGTGCCCAGCAGCACGGAAGCGGGTAGGCCACTTCTGGCTGGGCTGCGGGTAGCGCCACGGCTGGTTTTTTTAGGGGCTTGTGCCATGCCTTACATTTCCTCTGGAGCAGATACGCCCAGTAAGCTTAGCCCGTTGCGCAATACTTGCTGCACGGCACAGGCCAGTGCAAGGCGGGCATCGCGCACGGCGGTATCTTCGCCGAGCATTTTGTGGGCGTTGTAATAGGTGTGAAAGTCGCCAGCCAATTCCCGCAAATAATGCGCCAAGCTGTGGGGCTCGAAGTGCTCGGCGGCGCTGGCCAGTGTCTCAGGGTAGCGTGACAGTTTCACTAACAGGTCTTTTTCGGCCTCATTATCTAGCTTGGCTAAATTGGCAAGGCCCGCGGCTGGCGTCCACGTTTCGCCCTGCTCGGCGAGCTTGCGGAGAATGCTGGCCACCCGCGCATGGGCGTATTGAATATAGTAAACCGGATTGTCCTTGGTTTCGGACTTCGCTAATTCCAGATCGAAATCGGTGGCTTGGTCGGCCTTGCGCATAATATAAAAGAAACGCGCGGCGTCGTTGCCGACATCTTCACGCAGCTCGCGCAGGGTCACAAAGGAGCCCGAGCGGGTCGACATTTGTACTTGTTGGTCGCCGCGATACAGCGATACAAACTGCACTAGCCGCACCACGAGTTTCTCGGGATCTATGCCCATGGCTTCCAGTGCTGCTTTTACGCGGCAGATGTAGCCATGGTGATCGGCGCCCCAAATATTGACTACGGTGTCGAAGCCGCGCTCAAATTTATTGAGGTGGTAGGCAATGTCTGAGGCGAAATAGGTGGTTTGGCCGTTGTCGCGCTTCACTACGCGGTCTTTGTCGTCGCCAAAGCGGGTTGACATAAACCACAGCGCGCCGTCGCGCTCTTCGATAAAGCCGTTGTCTTGAAGTTTGGCGATGGCGCGGCTGACCTGATCGGGATCGTGGGTCAGGCTGCGTTCAGAAAACCACTGCTGGTATTCAATGCCGAATTCCGCCAAATCGCTGCGAATGTCACCGAGAATAGCGTCTAAGCCCTTGTTGAACGTAATTTGGTAGTTGTCGCCAAGCAGTTCTTTGGCGCGGTTGATAAGGCCGTCGATGTGCTTCTCTTTGTCGCCCTCGGGGGCGTCGGTGCATACGCCGGCAAAAACGTCGGTGGCAGCATGGCGCAGAATTTCGCCGTGCTTGGCCAGCAGTTCGCGGCCATAGTCGGCAATATAGTCACCCTGATAGCCATTGCTGGGAAAGGTGATGGTCTCGCCGCAGGCTTGCAGATAGCGCAGCCATACACTGGTGCCGAGGATGTCCATCTGGCGGCCGGCGTCATTTACATAATATTCACGGCACACATCATAGCCGGCTGCTTCCAGCATATTGGCGACGCTGGCGCCGTAGGCTGCGCCGCGACCGTGACCAACGTGCAGCGGGCCAGTCGGGTTGGCGGAGACAAACTCAACCTGCATCGATTTGTTGCGGCTGGCATGGCGACCAAACTGCTCACCTTGGGCGAAAATGTCGTGTAAAACTTGGTAGTTACTGGCTTCGTCGACGAAAAAGTTAATAAAACCGGGGCCGGCGATATCGACTTTAACAATGTCGCTGGTTTCTGGCAGGGCATCGACAATCAGCTGGGCAATGGCGCGGGGGTTAGACTTTAATGGCTTGGCCAAAGTCATCGCGATATTGCTGGCAAAATCGCCGTGGGCCTTGTCGCGGGTGTGCTCCACTTGAATATTTGCCACCAAATCTTCTGGCCAAGCGTGAGCGCTGCGCAGGGTTTGCAGGGCCTGATGGATATGTGCGGCAACTTTCTCTTTCATGGCGTAGTGACTAACTCTCTGGGGCGAAACAAGGCCGCGTATTATCCCTGTTTACAGCTGCCGCGGCTAGTGCTGGGGGGCGCAGCTAAACCTTAATAACGGTAAATGAGATTAAAACAAATCGATCGGGTCTACATCTACCGACCAGCGCAGGCTTTTGTGTTTGGGAAGTCGGTCGCCGGTGTGGCAGGCAATCGCGAGTTGCCGGTGAAGGATCGGCCGTCGCTCAGCTTGCAGGATGAGCGCGGCGCGAAAACGCCCAGCTTTGCGGGTCATGGGGGCGGGCAGCGGGCCAACAATGCTCCAGCGGGTATCGCCGGGTGCGAGTTCGGCGCGAATAGCGGCTAAAAAATCTTCGGCGCAGCGCAGGCTGCTGGCATCGGCGCGAATCACGGCGCTAAAACTCACTGGCGGTAAGCTCAATAATTGCCGCTCAGCCAGTAACTGCTGGGCAAAGGGTTGATAGCCTTCACTCACCAGTGCCAGTAGTGCGGGATGATCTGGGCAGTGCGTTTGAATATAGACGCGGCCGGGCTTGTCGGCGCGACCGGCGCGGCCGGCAACTTGCACCAGTAATTGGCCGCTGCGCTCGGGCGCGCGGAAGTCGGCGCTAAACAGGCCGCCGTCAATATCAATGATGCCGACGAGGGTGACGTCCGGAAAGTGGTGGCCCTTGGCCAGCATTTGGGTGCCAACCAATATGCTGGGGCGGCCGTCGCGAATACCATCGACTAAACTTTGCATGCTGCCTTTGGCTGAGGTCGTGTCGCGGTCTATGCGAATAACGTCGACGTCGGGGAAGTGGCGTTTAAGGCTGAGCTCGAGGCGCTCAGTACCCGGCCCCTGAAAAATCAACTGGCTGTTGTGGCACTGGGGACAAATGCTTGGTAGTGCCTCTCTGGCGTCACAGTGGTGGCAGCGCAGCTCGCGGCGGCCAAAGTGGGCGGTCATTTTGGCGTCGCAGGCTTGGCAATTGGCTACCCAGCCGCAGCCGTGGCATTGCAAAAGGGGAGAAAACCCGCGCCTGTTAAGGAATATTAAAACCTGATTGCCTGCTTGCAGGGTGTCGTGGGCGGCGTCGAGTAGGGTGTTGCTCAGGCCCTCGTCGAGGTTCTGTTGGCGAATATCTAAAAGGCGAATATCGGGCTTGCTGGCCACGCCGGCGCGTTCGCGCAGTTCGAGCAATTGATAGCGGTCTTGGCCAACGTTGTGCAGGCTGTCGAGACTGGGGGTGGCGCTGCCGAGTACCACGGGGCAGTTATGGTCGGCGGCGCGTTTAACGGCGATGTCGCGGGCTGAATAGCGCCAACCGTCTTGCTGCTTATAAGAGGCGTCGTGTTCTTCGTCAACAATGACCAGTCCCAGTTTTTGAAAGGGCGTAAATACCGCAGAGCGGGTGCCGAGTAAAATTTGAGCGCGACCACTGCGAATGTCCTGCCAGCTGCGGTAGCGCTCGCCGTCACTGAGGCCGGAGTGCAGGGCGCGAACTTGGCCGGGAAAGCGGCTTTCAAAGCGCTCTAAGGTCTGTGGGGTTAGGCCAATCTCAGGGATCAGGGTTAGCACTTGCTCGCCCCGCGCTAGGCACTCGGTAATACTGCGCAAATACACTTCGGTCTTGCCGCTGCCGGTAACACCGTCGAGCAAGTAGCGGGCAAACTGGCCAAGGCTATTGCTAATGGCGGAAACCGCCAGCTGTTGTTCTGAATTTAACGCGAGCTCTGTGTTGCCGCTTGGTGGTTGTGGCGT
Source organism: Zhongshania guokunii (assembly GCF_040892635.1). Classification (NCBI taxonomy): domain Bacteria; kingdom Pseudomonadati; phylum Pseudomonadota; class Gammaproteobacteria; order Cellvibrionales; family Spongiibacteraceae; genus Zhongshania; species Zhongshania guokunii. Next base: position 110,132 of record NZ_JBFRYA010000005.1, read on the forward strand.
GACGGGGGCGTCGGCTTGCTGTAAATAACCGTTATTGATTAGGGTGTTGAGCACTGCATTGCTATAGCCAAGGTCTTTAATTTGGCGACGGGAGAGTTGTCCTGCTTGGCGAATCACGGCGAGCAGGCTGAGCTGTTGGTGGGCGCGGCTAGCAATCTCGGGTAATTGTTCCCAGTCGGCGCTGAGCCGCCAGTACTGGGCGGGCTTGTCTTTGGGCGGGCTCGCTTTGCGCAAAGCCACGGGCAGCATTTGCTGAAAGCAATCGCCAACGGGGTGGTGGTAATAATCGGCGGCCCAGCGGCCGAGCTGGACTAAATTAGGTGGCAGGCAGGGATGTTCGTCTAGCACGCTTAAGACGGCTTTGAGCTTGTTGCTGGGTATATCGCTGACTGCATCGCGGGCGATAACAACACCAACCAGCTGTTGGCGGCCAAAGGGAATGCTCACCCGCAAACCGATTTCAGCCTCTAGCCCTAGGGTTTCTGGCCACAAGTAGTCGAAGCCGCGGCGCAGGGGGCAGGGAACGGCGACAGTGACGAGTTTTGGCATACAGCTTGGCTATTTAAGTGTGTAAAAACGCCAGTGTATAAGAATTCAGGCGCTGCGCAGAGCGAAGTTTTTGAACAGCGGCGCGAGCTGCTTGCTTATTGATATAATTCTGTTAACATTCGCCGCCTGAATTTCAAGCTAATTTTGAGACTCATAGCCTGCGCGGTGCTCGGCAAATGATCGGGTGGCGGCGTCCATAGAGGAAATACCCATGAAAGCAGATATCCATCCAAATTACGTCGCCATGAGCGTGACTTGCAGCTGTGGTAACGCCTTTGAAACGCGTTCTACATTGGGCGACGCCCTGCACGTTGACGTTTGTTCATCTTGTCACCCGTTCTATACTGGTAAGCAGAAAATGCTTGATACCGGCGGTCGTGTTGATAAGTTCCGCAAGCGTTTTGGCGCACGTGGCGCAGCGGCGGCGGCACCTACCGAGTAATATCCCGGTAGTGCTTAGTGGCTGCGCAGGCAGCCACCATAGAAATGCCCGGTGCTTATCTGACCGGGCATTTTTGTTTGTGGCCTTCGGGTCTATGTCGTGGGCTTGGCGCCCCGCACCGACGAATTGTGTTGTTACCTTAATCTAGATAGTAGCCTTCAATGTTGTCGCTGAGTACAGAAATGCCCTTGAAACCCAGCTGTGACGGGCTTTGTCACATAAGGTGACTTGTTACTGTTAGTTCTTTTCTATATGCTTTCTCGCCTCTCTGAGATTGCGTTCATATTGGGAATAATCGAATGTCCAAAGATGTTAAGCAGGCGGCTCTGGATTACCACTCGCTCCCTACCCCAGGTAAAATCGGCATTATGCTGACTAAGCCTGCTGAAACTCAGTACGATTTATCACTGGCTTATAGCCCCGGTGTGGCTGAGCCAGTGCGGGAAATTGCCAAAGATCCAGCCAATGCCTATAAATACACCAGCAAAGGCAATTTGGTTGCGGTCATTTCAAACGGCACTGCTATTTTGGGCTTGGGCGATTTAGGTCCCTTGGCCAGCAAGCCGGTAATGGAAGGTAAGGCTTTGTTGTTTAAACGCTTCGCCGATATTGATTCCATTGATATTGAAGTCGACGCCGAAGACAGCCAAGCATTTATCGACACCGTTAAGCGTATTGCCATTACCTTTGGTGGCATTAACCTTGAAGATATCAAGGCGCCCGAGTGTTTTGAAATTGAACGCGTCTTAAAAGAGCAGTGCCCTATCCCTGTTTTTCATGACGATCAGCACGGCACAGCAATTGTAACGGCTGCCGGCATGCTGAACGCGCTAGAGATTCAAGGCAAAAATCTAGAAACCGCCAAGGTGGTTTGTCTTGGCGCTGGCTCCGCTGCGATTGCCTGTATGCGTTTGCTGGTGAGTCTTGGCGCGCGCTATGAAAATATTTTTATGATCGACCGCAGCGGTGTAATTTACCCCGGCCGCGAAGGCATCAATAAATACAAAGAAGAATTCCAGAACGATACTGATGCTCGCACCCTCCAGGATGCGATTAAAGACGCTGATGTATTTGTGGGTTTGTCTGGTGCAGACCTGCTCAGCGCTGAGATGTTGCTGTCGATGGCGCCAAAGCCGATTGTCTTTGCCTGCTCTAACCCTGACCCTGAAATTCAGCCGGAGCTGGCACTGTCGGTGCGCGATGACTTGATTATGGCGACTGGGCGTTCTGACTACCCGAATCAGGTCAATAATGTCTTGGGCTTTCCGTTTATTTTCCGGGGTGCTTTAGACGTGCGTTCAAGCGCGATTAATGAAGAAATGAAAATTGCCGCGGTGCATGCGCTGCGCGAATTGGCTAAAGAGCCGGTCCCGCAAGTGGTGATGGACGCCTGTGGTGTAACAGAGCTGGCCTTTGGCCCCGAGTACATTATTCCTAAGCCGGTGGATCGTCGCCTGCTGGGTAAGGTGTCGGCAGCGGTCGCGCAGGCGGCGGTAGATTCTGGGGTTGCCCAGCTACCATACCCAGCACACTATCCTCTGTCTTGAGGTGAGCTAGAGGCAAAGCGCCAGACGTCAGACGCTAGAAGCAAAAAACCGCCGTAACTTAGGTTACGGCGGTTTTTTTATGGCTGGGCGTTTAGTCTAATTTGCGTCGCCGTTCTGGGCGATAATTGCTTGAATTTTTTCTCGTAGCCATTGATGGGCGGTGTCATTATTGGCGCTGCGATGCCAGTACATCTGCATTTCAAGCGCGGGCAGTTTCAGCGGCAGCGGGAGGCATTGCAGCGGTAAAAACTGCTGAAAGCGCAGCGCTAAATGCTTGGGTAAGGTTAATAATAAATCCGTTTCCGCAACAATGTGGCTGGCTGAGTAGTAACTTTGGCCGCGTAAAATAATATTGCGGTTTAGGCCCTTGCGATTGAGTGCGGCATCTTCAATAACGCTGCCTCGGCTGCGTCCAGACACCGAAATATGTTGGGCGAGCAGGTAGCTTTTTAAACTGAGCGATTGCGCCGCCAAAGGGTGGTTCTCGCGCATCATCACCCAAAAATCATCTTTGAACAAAAACTGCTGCTGAATGCTGGGGTCGACCGCCTGGGGAATGTCGACTGCCATTGAAATTTCGCCACTGATTAATTGGCGGCTAAGCTGATCCCGAACTAGGCGCTGGCTTTGCAGGCGGATACCCGGCGCGTGTTGCTGTAATTGACTAATTAAGCTCGGTAGGGCGACGAATTCTATTGGGTCACCCATACTAATAATAAATCGGCGCTTGGAGGTGGTTGGGTCGAACTGCTGGCCACGATGCAGGCTCTCTTGTAATGCGATTAGTGAATTGCTGATGTCGGCGGCAATGCTGTCGGCCAGCGGTGTGGGCGCGATGCTGCGGCCGCGGCGTACAAATAGGGGGTCGTCAAAGTGCTCGCGCAGGCGGGCAAGGGCATTGCTCACTGCGGGCTGGGTAATGTGCAGATCTTTGGCGGCCTCGGTGAGGGAGTTGGCGCGGTAGACCGCATCAAAGACTTTAAAGAGATTGAGATCCATGGTGCCGACCGTTTTAATATATTCACGGCAATGATGATATAACATTTATGAAATAAATTAGACTGATATTTAAACACGCCGTATGTTTGAGCAGATAATCGAGGAGAGTACATCATGGATTTTAGTCACAGCCCCCGCTGCCAAGAATTGATCGATCAGGTGCGCGCCTTTATCAAAAATCGCATAGAGCCCTTAGAGGCGGAGCTATTGCCCGCGATGCTGGCTAGCAGCGATGGCGGCGATTGGACTAAGTGGAAGGTAGATCCGCGCATTGAGGATCTCAAAGCCGAAGCCAAAGAGCTGGGCTTGTGGAATTTCTTTTTGCACGATGCCGAGCGCGGTGCGGGCTTGTCGACATTGGAATACGCACCCTTGGCTGAAGAGATGGGTCGCTCTCATATCGCGCCACAGATCTTTAACTGCAATGCGCCCGATACCGGCAATATGGAAGTGCTGTGGAAATACGGCAGCGAGGAGCAGAAGCAGCAGTGGTTAGAGCCGCTGTTAGAAGGCAAGATTCGCTCAGTATTTTTTATGACCGAGCCAGATGTCGCGTCCTCAGATGCAACCAATATGGAAGCGACTATCGTTGAAGATGGCGACGACCTCATTCTCAATGGCAAGAAGTGGTGGTCTTCGGGGGCGGGTGACCCGCGCTGTGAAATTGGTATTTTTATGGGGGTGAGTAATCCCGAAGCCGCTCGCCACAGCCAGCACTCAATGGTGCTGGTGCCGATGAAAACCCCAGGCGTGGTGATTAAACGGATGTTGCCGGTATTTAATGCCTATGACGCGCCTGAAGGTCATGGCGAGGTCTGGTTTGAAAATGTGCGTGTGCCTAAGACTAATATGATATTGGGTGCGGGCCGCGGTTTTGAAATTGCCCAAGGGCGGCTTGGACCTGGCCGGATTCACCACTGCATGCGAGCGCTGGGCGCGGCAGAGAAGGCTTTAGAGCTAATGATTAAGCGCGGCAAGTCGCGTATTGCCTTCGGCAAGCCCCTCATTAACCTCGGCGGCAACCAAGAGCGGATTGCCAATTTACGTATTGCCATTGATCAGGCGCGGCTGCTGACGTTGTACGCGGCATGGAAAATAGACAATGTTGGCGCGCTGTCGGCTTTAACTGAGATATCGGCAATTAAAGTTGTGGCGCCCAATGTACTGCAGGAAGTGGTCGACGCCGCCATTCAAATTCATGGTGGTGCTGGGGTCTCAAACGACACGCCCCTTGCCGGCATGTTCGCGATGGCGCGGGTGCTGCGCTTGGCCGACGGTCCTGATGAAGTCCATCGCGGCTTGATCGCCAGAATGGAATTAGCCAAATACAAGTAGCCTAGTGAGTTACATGGGCAATAACGAATAAACAATGCGCTAAGCAGGAGCAGAAATAAGATGTCATCAAAACGAGTATTTATCACCGGTGGCGCCTCGGGCTTGGGCAGAGCGCTGGCCAATTGTTTTGCCGACGCCGGTTACTGGGTGTGTATTGGCGATGTGGACGATGGTCGAGGTGCAGAGGCCTTGGCGGAATTGCAGGCCAAGACCACGGCGCATTACTGCCACTGCGATGTTACCCAGGAGAGCGCGCTGCAAGCCACGGCAGATTGGCTGCTCAGTGAGTGGGGTGGCGTAGACGTGGTTGTGAATAACGCTGGCGTGGCATCGGCAGGTGGGATTACCGAATTCCCGCTTAGCGACTGGGAATGGATTGTTGATATTAATGTGCTGGGGGTAGTCCGCGGCTGCAAGGTGTTTGCAAAACTAATGCAGGCACAGGGTAGTGGTCACTTGGTAAATGTGGCGTCACTGGCCGGGTTGATCTCGCCGCCAAAAATGGCGTCCTACTGCGCGACGAAGGCCGCGGTAGTGGCGATCTCTGAGGTGCTGACTTTGGAGTTAGACCCAGACAATATTGCGGTGTCGGTGGTTTGCCCGAGCTTTTTTCGCACCAATTTGGCAGAGTCAGTGCGGGCTTCAGATGCCGACTCCCAAGCCGCCACTCAGCGCTTGGTGAACAAGGCCAAACTTAGTGCCGATGAAATTGCGGCGCGGGTATTTAAATCGATAGAAAAACGCGAATTTTATATTCTGCCACATCCCGAGGGACGCAAAATTTGGCGCCTAAAACGCTGGTTACCGTTTGCTCAATTCCGCGCCATGATGTTAAAGCAAACCAATCGCATGATGAGTAAGCGTGATGCTCGAAAATAAGGCCCTAATTGATGTGGCGGGTGGTGTGCGCAGCGGTGAGGAGCTGGATATCGCCGCGGTGGATGCTTGGCTAAAACCGCGGATCGCCGGTTTAAGTGGTGAGCCCGTGGTGACCCAATACAGTGGTGGTGCGTCGAACTGGACCTATCGCCTAGAATACCCCAGTCACGATCTCATTTTGCGGCGGCCACCCAAGGGCACCAAAGCCAAATCGGCCCACGACATGGGGCGCGAATACAAAGTACAGGCCGCCTTGGCGCCGGTGTTTCCCTATGTGCCAGAGATGCTGGCCTTTTGTGATGATCCCTCGATCATCGATTGTGATTTTTATGTGATGCGCCGCATTTCAGGGCTAATTCCCCGTGCCAATATGCCCAAGGGTTTAGTGCTGAGCGCCGAACAGACGCGGGATTTGTGTCTGTCTGTTGTCGACAAGCTGGTTGCCTTGCATCAAGTGGATTATCGCGCGGCGGGTTTGGAATCGCTGGGCAAGGGCGAGGGCTATTGCGAGCGGCAGGTTAAGGGCTGGAGCGGACGGTATAGCAAAGCCAAAACTTGGAATGTGCCCTCGTTCAAGAAAGTCATGCGCTGGCTGGCGGAGAACACCCCGGCGGATGTGCGCAGCTGCGTGATTCACAATGATTTTCGTTTTGACAATGTGGTGCTCGACCCCGCCGACCCCAGCTCAGTGCTGGGCATTCTCGATTGGGAAATGGCAACCCTCGGCGACCCGCTGATGGATTTGGGCAGCGCCTTGGCCTATTGGGTGCAAGCCGACGACGACCGCTTTTTGCGCGCCACGCGGCGGCAGCCCACCCATTTGCCTGGCATGCTAAGCCGCGACGAGGTGCTCACTTACTACAGTGAGAGAATGGGCTTAAAAGTCGACAACTGGGCATTTTACGAAGTGTTTGGCCTATTTCGTCTGGCCGGAATTATCCAGCAAATTTACTACCGCTATTACCACAAGCAAACCGATAACCCAGCGTTCAAACACTTTTGGTTGATCGTTGGCTATCTCGACCGCCGCTGCCAGCGCATTATTCGGAAGCAGGGTTAATGCCGGCACTGTATTTAATTCGTCATGGGCAGGCCTCCTTTGGCGCCGATGATTACGATCAGTTGTCGCCGCTCGGAGAGCGCCAAGCAGAGCACTTGGGTGCGGCTTTCGCCGCAGCGGGTGTAGTTCCACAGCATATTATTTGTGGTGATATGAGGCGTCATCGGCAAACCGCCGAACAGTGTTTGTTGGGTTTGGGGAGTACGGTGGATGCTGGCGCCCTGACTTGGCAAACAGACCCAAGCTGGAATGAGTACGATCATCTTGATTTGCTGCAAGCCTATACCGCGGAGCTCCAAGTGAGCGAGCAAATGCTGGCCGATATGGCTGGAGACAATCCCCGCGCCGGCTTTCAAGCTCACTTTGCGCGAGCCATGCAGCGCTGGCAAAGCGGTGACTACGATGGCGATTACACTGAGAGCTGGACGCAATTTTGCGGGCGGATCAGTCGCGCTTTAGACGCGGCTAGTCGGAGCAGCAGGGGTAATATCTTTGTTTCCACCTCGGGTGGCGTTATTGCGGTAGTGTGTCGTCATTTGCTGGGCTTGGCTGACGCCAATGCCGCTGAATTGAGCTGGCAGCTGGTGAATGCTGGGTATAGCAAAGTTCTAAGTGGCCAGTCGGGTTTGAAGTTGGCCAGTATCAATGAGCATAGCCACTTCGATGGCCGTCATCGCGAACTTCTTAGTTATCGTTAATACGGAAATTTATTATGCGTAAAAATATTCTTATTACTGGCGCCAGCTCGGGCTTGGGTGAAGGTATGGCCCGTGAGTTTGCCGCCAAGGGTTGTAATCTCGCATTGTGCGCTCGTCGCATTGAGCCTATGCAGGCACTTAAGGCGGATATAGAAGCTGCGCATCCTAATGTTAAGGTGTTTATTCGCGAGTTGGATGTGTGCGATTACGCCAAGGTTTTTGAGGTTTTTCGCGCCTTTCGCGATGATCTTGGCAGCCTAGACCGGGTGATTGTGAACGCCGGTATGGGCAAGGGCGCGTCCTTGGGCACAGGTTATTTTGAGGCCAATCGGCAAACCGCAGAAACTAATTTTATTGGCGCGCTGGCGCAGTGCGAAGCGGCGCTGGAAATATTTCGAGCCCAAAACAGTGGTCATTTAGTCACGGTGTCATCTATGAGTGCAGTGCGCGGCGGCGCACGCGCATTAAATGTTTACGCCGCTAGCAAAGCGGGCCTGCGCAATATGACCGAAGGTATTCGCGCAGATATGATCGGCACGCCGATTAAAGTTAGCTGCATACTGCCGGGCTTTATTCTTACGCCTATCAACTCTGGCCTTAAAAAAGCGCCGCTGCGGGTGGATTTAAAAACTGGCTGTAAAGCAATGGTTAAGGCCATAGAAAAAGAACCCGCCGAAGCCAAAGTGCCAGGCTGGCCCTGGGTTGCCGTGGGGTTTGCAATGAAGGTATTGCCTTTGAGTGTTGTGTCGAAGATGACCTAGCGCGGCAAGATGCTTGCCCCTGCCTTCGCAGGGGTGACCGGGAGACGGTGAACGCAAAAGCAGGTTCGCGCGCTGTGAGTCATACCTGCGAAGGCAGGTATCCATGTGTGCAAAGCGAATGCCTTAGCGTTCACCGTCTCCCGTCAAGCATTCTGCATCACTTCAGTTTTTTGTACTTCACCCGCTTTGGCCCCGCATTTTTCCCTTTACGCTGCACAAAATCCTCGTGGTATTCAGCGTAATTGCCTTCAAAGAACACAATATCACTATCGCCTTCGTAGGCGAGGATGTGAGTGGCAATGCGGTCGAGGAACCAGCGATCATGCGAGATCACCAGTGCGCAGCCTGGGAAGTCGAGTAGGGCGTCTTCCAGTGCACGCAGGGTTTCTACGTCCAAGTCGTTGGAGGGTTCGTCGAGCAGCAAGACGTTGCCGCCTTCTTTCAGAGTGCATGCCAAATGCAGGCGGCCGCGTTCACCACCAGACAATTCACCAACCCGCTTTTGCTGGTCGCTGCCTTTAAAGTTGAAGCGGCCAATGTAAGCTCGCGACGGCACTTCATAGCTGCCAATGCGCAAGATATCTTGGCCTTCAGAAACGGCTTCCCAGACAGTTTTCTTGTCGTCGAGATCGTCGCGCATCTGCTCAACCGAGACCAGTTTTACGGTCTCGCCAATGACAATTTCGCCGCTGTCGGGCTGTTCTTTGCCGGTCATCATGCGCAGCAAGGTTGATTTGCCGGCGCCGTTACCGCCGATAATGCCGACAATCGCGCCCTTGGGAATGGCAAAGCTCAGATCGTTAATCAACAGGCGGTCGCCATAGCTTTTACTTACGCCGTTAACCTCGATCACCTTGTCGCCAAGGCGCGGTCCTGGTGGAATATAAATTTCGTTGGTTTCGCTGCGGTTTTGGAATTCCTGTGAGTTTAATTCTTCAAAGCGAGCGAGACGCGCCTTGCTCTTACTCTGGCGACCCTTGGCGTTGCTGCGCACCCACTCTAATTCGGCGGCAATGGTCTTTTTGCGCGAGGCGTCAGACTTGGCTTCTTGGGCAAGGCGGGCATCTTTGGCTTCTAGCCAGTCGGAGTAATTGCCCTCGTAGGGAATACCGCGACCGCGATCCAATTCCAAAATCCAGCCCGCGGCGTTGTCGAGGAAATAGCGATCGTGGGTAATGGCCACTACGGTGCCAGGAAAATCGCATAGAAAGCGTTCTAGCCAGCCAACCGATTCTGCGTCCAAGTGGTTGGTGGGTTCGTCCAGCAGGAGCATGTCGGGGTTGGATAGCAGCAGGCGACACAGGGCAACACGGCGGCGTTCACCGCCCGACAGCGTCGTTACATCGGCGTCCCACGGTGGTAGGCGCAGGGCATCCGCGGCCACTTCCAATTTGTGGTCAAGGTTGTGGGCGTCGGTGGCTTGAATAATATCTTCGAGCTGGGCTTGGTGTTTAGCCAAGGCATCAAAGTCGGCATCGGGTTCTGCGTAAGCGGCGTAAACTTGATCTAGCTCGGTAAGTGCATTTTTGGCTTCAGCCACGCCGTCTTCGACATTGCCACGCACATCTTTTGCGGGGTCTAAGGCGGGCTCTTGAGATAAATAGCCTATCTTGGTGCCTGGCTGAGGGCGGGCTTCACCGTTAAATTCGGTATCAACTCCAGCCATAATCCGCAGTAGAGTGGATTTACCCGAGCCGTTTAGGCCGAGTACACCAATTTTAGCGCCGGGGAAAAAGGATAAAGAGATATCGTGCAGAATTTCGCGCTTGGGGGGCACGACCTTGCTGACACGGTTCATTGTATAGACGAATTGCGCCATGCTGACTCCTGAGTTCTAAAGCGGGGTGGGCGATTAAGCCCCAGCTGAGTTGTGCGAAACGGTAGCGAAAACGCGGGTTTTGCGCAATGGTTTTAAGGCTTGTGGTGGCTTCTAGTCGGGGTGTGCGGTGCATGCGCATAGTGCTTGGGCGCGCATATCTGGTTTTCACGGTAAATAAATTCGCTGGCTTGCGCGGCTAAGTACTTTAAACGGTGCCGATAACGCGCATTTATTGTACAATGCGCGGCTTTTCAGAGCCTGTGTATACCTCGGGGGTAGTGATGTTTAGTAAAGAGATGACAATAGCTGGATTTGACGCTGAAATTTGGTCTTCGATCCAAGAGGAAGAAGTGCGTCAGGAAGAGCATATCGAGCTGATCGCGTCGGAAAACTACACCAGCCCAGCTGTTATGCAGGCGCAGGGTACAGTTCTGACCAATAAATACGCCGAAGGCTATCCCGGTAAGCGTTATTACGGCGGTTGCGAGTACGTAGACAAGGCCGAGACATTGGCGATTGATCGCGCTAAAGCCCTGTTCGGCGCCGATTACGCCAACGTTCAGCCACACTCCGGTTCACAGGCCAATGGCGCGGTATACCAAGCTTTAGTATTGCCAGGTGAAACCGTATTGGGCATGAGCTTGGACGCGGGCGGTCACTTAACGCACGGTGCCAAGCCTAACTTCTCAGGCAAAACCTATAATGCGGTTCAGTACGGGCTGAACAATGAAACCGGCGAAATCGACTACGCCCAGGTTGAAGCATTGGCCTTAGAGCACAAGCCTAAAATGATCGTCGCTGGCTTCTCTGCTTATTCCGGTATTGTTGACTGGGCGAAGTTCCGTGAAATCGCCGATATGGTTGGCGCCTACCTAATGGTCGACATGGCACACGTTGCTGGTTTGGTTGCCGCCGGTATTTACCCCAATCCAATTCAGTATGCGGACGTGGTGACCACCACTACTCACAAAACCCTGCGCGGTCCACGTGGCGGTCTGATTTTGGCCAAGGCCAATGAAGAAATCGAGAAAAAGCTCAACTCGGCGGTATTCCCCGGTGGTCAGGGTGGCCCCTTAATGCACGTTATTGCTGCTAAAGCGGTTAGCTTTAAAGAGGCGATGACCCCTGAGTATGTTACCTACCAAAAGCAGGTAGTAGCCAACGCCAAGGCGATGGCCAAAACCTTTATTGGTCGCGGTATTAATATCGTGTCTGGCGGTACTGAAAACCACCTGATGCTAGTCGATCTCATCGGTAAGCCCTACACCGGTAAAGATGCCGATGCCGCACTGGGCGCCGCCAATATCACCGTAAATAAAAACGCGGTACCAAACGATCCTCGCTCGCCCTTCATCACCAGTGGTTTGCGCGTTGGTACGCCTGCGGTCACTACTCGCGGTTTCAAAGAAGCCGAGTGTGTAGAGCTGGCCAACTGGATGTGCGACGTACTTGAAGCACTCGAAGCCGGCGATGCCACGGCCAAGATCGAAGAAGTGAAAGTGAAGGTCTTGGAAATCTGTAAGCGCTATCCCGTATACGCTTAATGCTGGACGGGAGACGGGAGATGCTAAAACCTCGGCGCGATACGCGCCGTGAAAGTTTTTGCGTCTTCCGTCTCCCATCAAGCGTCTCCCACACTGTGCTAAACTTCGGCAATATTTATCGCCCCTGAGGCAAAACCATGCGCTGCCCGTTCTGCAATTTTGACGACACCAAGGTAATCGATTCTCGGCTCGTTGCCGAGGGTGGACAGGTTCGTCGGCGGCGGGAGTGTTTGTCTTGTTCTGAACGTTTCACCACCTACGAAAGCGCTGAGCTATTGATGCCCAAAATCATCAAGAGCGATGGTTCTCGCGAGCCTTTTGACGAAGCCAAAATGCGCTCTGGGGTGTTGAAGGCTTTGGAAAAACGGCCGGTAAGTGTTGAGCATATTGAAGCGGAAATCAGTGGTATAAAGCGGCGCATCCAGGCAACTGGCGAGCGTGAAATTGGCAGTCGCGATGTGGGCGAGCAGGTGATGGAGGCTTTAAAAGCCTTGGATCATGTCGCCTATGTACGCTTTGCTTCGGTATACCGCAGTTTTCAAGATTTGGACGAGTTTCGTGCCGAGATCGACCGCTTGTCGGCCGAGCCCCGCGCAGAGAAAAACGATTCGCTATGAGCTTTTCTGCCGTTGACCATGAAATGATGGCCCTCGCCCTGCGCTTGGCGGCGCGAGGGCTTTACAGCACCAGCCCAAATCCACGGGTGGGTTGCGTAATTACCCGCAAAGATAAGGTTGTTGCCGAGGGCTGGCATATTCGCGCTGGTGATGGTCACGCGGAAGTAAATGCACTCGCGCAAATAGCGAGCGCTGAAGATTGTACGATATATGTAACACTGGAACCCTGTAGTCATTTGGGGCGCACGCCCCCCTGTGCCGACAAGCTGATTGACGCCAATGTGGCGCGGGTTGTGGTTGCCGTTGAAGATCCCAATCCGCTGGTGGCGGGGCAGGGCATAGCGCGCCTGCGCGAAGCGGGTATTCAGGCTGACGTTGGCCTGATGGCGGCGCAAGCCGTCGATTTAAATAAAGGTTTTATGCGCCGAATCAATGGCGGCCTGCCGTGGCTGCGCTTGAAATCAGCGAGTAGCTTAGATGGCCGCACTGCGATGGCGTCGGGTGAGAGCCAGTGGATTACTGGCGCGGCAGCGCGCCAAGATGTTCAGCACCTGCGCGCGCAGAGCTGCGCTATTGTCAGCGGCGTCGAGACTATTTTGCACGACAATGCCCTGTTCACTGTACGGCCAGAGAGCTTTGCCTCCGAGCAAGTAAATGAGTATTGGCGGCAGCCCCTGCGAGTCATCGTTGATTCCGCACTGCGCACTCCCGTTGAGGCCAAGCTGTTTGGCGAGGGTGGAGAGGTTATTATCGCGACCGTAGTGACGGATCCTGAGCGGTATAAACCCTTGGCAGCGGCTGGCGCAATTATCCTCAGTCTTGACGATGACGGTAATGGCCGCGTGTCGCTGCCTGCGCTGATGCGCTACTTGGCGGACCGAGGCTGTAATGAGGTCTTGCTCGAAGCGGGGCCAACATTGACGGGTTCGGCGCTGCGCGCGGGCCTAGTAGACGAGTGGTTCGTATATATGGCGCCGAGTTTAATGGGCAGCTCAGCCAGACCCCTAGTGGATTGGCCGATGACCAAGATGGCTGGCCAGCAGGCGCTGGAAATCGTTGATATTCGCGCGGTGGGCAAAGACTGGCGTATCCATTGCCGACTACCTACATCAGCGGAGAGCGCATAAGTGTTTACCGGCATTATTGAAGCCTGCGGTAAAATTGCTGCCACCGAGCTGCGTGGTGGCGATTTGCGTCTGCGTGTGCAGAGTGTCGATTTGCCGATGCGCGAGGTCAAACTTGGCGACAGTATTGCCACCAACGGCGTGTGCCTGACGGTGGTAGAATTACTGGCTGATGGTTACTGGGCGGATGTGTCTAGAGAAACCCTCGCTCACAGTAGCTTTGTGCACGCCAAAGTAGGGCAGGCGGTGAATTTAGAGCGGGCCATGCTAGCGAGTAGCCGTTTTGACGGCCATATTGTGAGTGGCCACGTTGATGGGGTGGGCCGTATAGTGAGCTGCGAAAAAGATGCGCGCTCGGTGCGGCTGCGAATTGAAGCGCCGCCAGAATTGGCGCGCTATATCGCGACTAAGGGCTCTATTTGCGTTGATGGCGTAAGTTTAACGGTAAACCGCGTTGAAGATCGGGTGTTTGATCTCAATATCGTACCGCACACGGCGGCGCAAACGATTATTCAGAATTATCGGCCCGGCGCCGCAGTGAATTTAGAAGTGGATGTTATAGCCCGCTATTTAGAGCGCTTATTGCAAGCGCAGAGTGGTGAGGCACAGGGCTCGGCCGCAAAAGGCGTGTCGATGGCCACCTTGGCAGAAAATGGGTTTTTGACAGCGCGCAAATAAAGCGCGCACATAAAGGCAATGACTATGGCGTTTAGCAAAGTAGAAGAACTGGTTCAGGACATCCGTCTGGGTAAGATGGTTATTCTGTTAGACGACGAAGACCGCGAAAACGAAGGCGACCTGGTGATGGCGGCGGAGTGTGTGCGTCCCCAGGATATTAATTTTATGGCCAAATACGGTCGCGGCTTGATCTGCATGCCGATGACTAAAGAGCGCTGCAAACAGCTGAATCTGCCCCTGATGGTCGATCGCAATGCCTCGGGTTTTGGCACCAAGTTTACCCTGTCGATTGAAGCTACCAAGGGCGTGACCACTGGTATTTCGGCGGCTGACCGCGCACATACGGTACGCACTGCCGCAGCCCGCAATGCGGTTGCCGGCGATATTGTTCAGCCGGGTCATATTTTTCCGCTGATGTCTGAGCCTGGTGGGGTCTTAAGCCGCGCCGGTCACACCGAAGCCGCTTGTGATTTGTCGCGCTTGGCTGGGTTTGAGCCAACAGGCGTGATTTGCGAAATCATGAACGAAGACGGCACCATGGCGCGCCGGGAAGATTTAGAAATATTCGCCGCCGAGCACGATTTAAAAATGGGTACCATCGCCGACCTCATTCACTACCAGGTGCTGAATGAGCAAACTATTGAAAAAATCAGCAGTGGCACTATTGCTACCGATTTTGGCGATTTTGAACTGCACGCCTATAAAGATTCGGTCGCCGGTGAAATTCATTTTGCGATTATAAAAGGGGCTATTGACGCCTCGGTGCCAACCCTTGCGCGGGTGCACTTAGGTTCCTCGGTACGGGACTTGCTGCAGACGCAGCCCCCTGGATCTACCACCGGTTGGAATATGCACCGCAGTTTGGCTACCGTTGCGGCCAATGGTGGTGTAGTGGTGTTGCTTGCCCACCGCGAAACGCCAGAGTCGATATTGGCTGATCTAGGTATAGCGCAAGGTGATAAGCCACCACTGCAGGGCGATAGTATTCAATACCAAACGACGTATTTTAATATCGGCCTGGGCTCACAAATATTACGCGATGTGGGCGTGGGTAAAATCCGCCTAATGGGCGCGCCGGTTAAATACAATGCTATCTCTGGTTTCGACCTGGAAGTAGTTGAATTTGTCGGCCCCGAAGACGTTGGCCAAGCCTAATTAATTAAGACCTTAAGGAACGACTATGAAAACGATTGAAGGTACTTTCACCGCGGTTGGCGGTAATTACGCGATTGTTGTGGGCCGCTGGAACAGCTTTGTGGTTGAGAGCTTGCTGGAAGGCGCCATCGACTCACTGCGCCGCCACGGTGTGTCTGAAGACAATATCACCATTGTGCGCGCCCCCGGTGCATTCGAAATTCCGCTGGTTTGCCAAAAAGTGGCCGACAGCAAAAACTACGACGCCATTATCGCCCTTGGCGCAGTTATTCGCGGCGGCACTCCGCACTTTGAATACGTTGCCGGCGAGTGTGTTAAAGGCTTGGCGCAGGTTTCTATGCAATACAGCGTGCCAGTGTCTTTTGGCGTGTTGACGGTAGACAGCATTGAGCAAGCTATTGAGCGTGCCGGCACCAAGGCGGGCAATAAAGGCGAAGAAGCGGCGATGTCTGCCATTGAAATGGTTAGCCTGCTTAAGCAGCTTTAAGTTTTAAATGTTTTGTTTTGGTAAGTGATTTTCGCGTCGCCCATTCAGTTTCTGGTAAGCGGTGGCGCGGTTTTTTAAATGTGGTTTTATCCACTGTGAATGAGTAATTTTTTGTGGCTAATCGTCAGCAGAGTCCGTCCCACAACCAGCTTGCCGCAGGCCGCCGCAAGGCTCGCCACTACGCGATGCAAGCACTGTATCAATGGCATATGGCTGGCCAAGCCTTGAGTGTTATTGAAGCTGAATTTCAAGCTGACTACGACATGACCAATGTCGATACCGAGTTCTTCCACGACTTGGTGCATAGCATTCCCGCTCAGCTTACCGATTTGCACGGCCTGTTTGAAAAACACCTGGACCGCAAACTCAGCGATCTCGATCCCATCGAGTTGTGCCTGTTGCGCATGGGCAGTTTTGAATTGCTGCGCCGCATTGATGTGCCTTATAAAGTGGCCATTAACGAAACCATAAACCTAGGTAAGCGCTTTGGCGCTACCGATGGCTACCGTTATTTAAACGGTATTTTAGATAAAGTGGCAACGGAATGTCGGGCAGTAGAAGTTGCCGCAGAAAAAGGTAAATCTCCTCGCCCCCCAAGCGACGCTGAGTAAATCGGCGCTCATCCAAGACTATGCCGACGTCTGAGTTCCAATTAATCCAGCATTACTTTAAGGCAGGCGCGGCCGCAGCGCTTGCCCAGCCTAACTCGCCGGTGCGCTGTGGCATCGGTGACGACTGCGCGGTGCTAGCACTGCCGGTTGGTGATGAGCTGCTGGTGTCGGTAGACACTTTAGTTGAGTCGATACACTTCCCTCAAAATTACCCATCAGACATGCTCGCCCGCCGCGCATTAGCGGTCTGTGTTAGCGATTTGGCGGCATGTGGCGCGACGCCCCTTGGTTTTACATTGGCCTTAACCATGCCGAATGTCGACGAGCCCTGGTTGGCCAGTTTTGCCAATGCCTTGATCGTCGCCGCAGGCGAATATGATATTGCGCTGGTGGGCGGCGATACCACTCGCGGGCCGCTGTGTCTCAGCTTGCAGGTGATGGGTTCGGCGCCAGCCGGCGCGGCGATATTACGCAGTGGCGCTCGCGCTGGCGATATTATTTATGTCTCGGGTCAGCTCGGTGATGCGCGCGCGGCGCTGGATTACCTTAATAAAGCTGCACACGAATTAAGTGCGGCAGAACAAGCGTTGTTAGACCGCTATCACGCGCCGACACCACGTTTGGCACTTGGTCAAAAATTGCGAGGCCTTGCAACGGCAGCCGTTGATGTGTCCGACGGCTTGGCGGCAGATCTCGGTCATATTCTTAGTGTTAGCGGCGTGGCGGCAGTACTGCATACCGACAATTTACCGCTATCGCCAGCGCTTACTGAAACCTGCGCCGAGCGAGCTATTGAATTTGCGCTCAGCGGTGGCGACGATTACGAGCTGTGCTTTACCGTGCCGGCCGAGCATCGCGAGGTAGTGGCAAGGCTCAGTGCTGAGTTAAATTTGAACATCAGCGAGATTGGATACATTGAAGCGGGTGAGGGTCTCACTTGTTACAGGGCTGACGGGGGCGTGTTTGCTCCTGCGGCCGGCTACCAACATTTTTGAGTCGTAACTATAATGAAAATACCTGTATCACTGCTTAAAAATCCGGTGCATTTGCTGTCTGTTGGTTTTGGCAGCGGGCTAGCAGCAAAAGCGCCAGGCACCTTCGGCACAATCGCGGCGCTGCCATTTTGGTATGCTCTGCAATTTTTGCCACCCGTCTATTATGTGGTGGTATTGATCTTAGCTTTTGTTCTAGGCGTATATCTGTGCGGCGCTACCGCCGAAGCTCTGGGCGTGCACGATCACGGCGGCATAGTCTGGGACGAGTTTGTCGGCTTGTGGATTGCGTTGTTTATGGTGCCCATGAATATTTGGTGGATCGCACTCGGCTTTGCATTATTCCGCCTATTTGATATTTGGAAACCCTGGCCAATACGGGTGCTCGATGCCAAGGTGCACGGCGGCTTCGGTATTATGATCGACGATGTGCTGGCGGGTGTTTACGCCTATCTAACGCTGCAATTATTGTTTGTGTTGAGTTAGTACAAAAATTAAATTTTAAGCATTTACGAGGATAATCATGGTTTCTTTAGGCACGCCGTTTAGTGATAGCAGCTGTAAAGTTTTACTCTGTGGTGCCGGTGAGCTCGGTAAAGAAGTTGCCATAGAATTACAGCGTTTGGGCGTGGAAGTCATTGCCTGCGACCGTTACGCGAATGCGCCGGCGATGCAAGTGGCTGACCGCAGTTACACCTTCTCGATGCTCGATGGCGCGGAATTGCGCCGTGTGATCGAGCTGGAAAAGCCAGACTATATCGTGCCGGAAATTGAAGCCATCGCCACCGACACCTTGATCGACTTAGAACGCGAAGGCTATAACGTAGTGCCCACCGCGCGCGCCGCCCAGCTCACCATGAACCGCGAAGGCATTCGGCGCTTAGTAGCCGAAAAGCTCGAACTGCCCACCTCAGCCTACCGCTTTGCCGACAGCAAAGACGAGTTCGATGCCGCCGTGGCGGAAATTGGCCTGCCCTGTGTGATCAAGCCCATCATGAGCTCCTCGGGCAAGGGGCAGAGCTTGGTGCGTCGCGCCGCTGAAATCGACGCGGCGTGGACCTATGCCCAAGAGGGCGGCCGTGCCGGTGCAGGCCGAGTGATTGTGGAAGGCTTTGTCGATTTCGATTACGAAATTACCTTACTCACCATTCGCCATCGCGGCAGCGACGGCGTAGACACCGCAACCAGTTATTGCGCGCCAATTGGTCACCTCCAAAAAGACGGTGACTATCAAGAGTCTTGGCAGCCGCAGCCCATGTCTGAGACCGCCTTGCAGCGCGCCCAGCACATGGCTGAGCAAGTCACCACCGCACTAGGTGGCTGGGGTTTGTTTGGCGTAGAACTTTTTGTCAAAGGCGACGAGGTGATCTTCAGCGAAGTTTCGCCTCGGCCCCACGATACCGGCTTAGTAACATTAATCTCTCAAGACCTCTCAGAGTTTGCCCTGCATGTTAGAGCCATACTGGGCCTGCCCATCCCCAATATTCAGCAGCACGGCGCCTCGGCGTCGGCGGTTATTTTAGTCGACGGCAAATCCAGTCGTGTGCGCTTTGGCAATCTCGACCACGCCTTAGATGCACCTGACACCCAGCTGCGTTTATTTGGTAAACCCGAGGTGGACGGCAAACGTCGCATGGGTGTAGCCCTTGCTCGCGGCGGCGATATTGACGAGGCCCGAGCCAAGGCCTTGGCAGTGGTTGAAGCCTTGACGGTAAGTTTATAGATATCGATTTGAGCTTGTTTGCGTTTCAATCAAAAAGGCCCCGCATGGTTAACCATGCGGGGCCTTTTTGATTTTTGAGCAGCGCTTAGAAGGCGGTAACCGTCAAGCTGGTTTTGCCAACAATATTACTTGGCGTATGCACGGCACTAATATCTGTTTTGGCCGTTGTAAATTGGAATTTCGTTTGCGCCAATCCCTTTTGTTCTGCGGCATTACTAATTGTGGCCACATTGGTATTGCTCGATCCCCAGGTTACTTGCTTAGTCAGGTCTACGCTGGAGTTATCTGTGTATATGCCCGTGGCTTTATATTGCACCGTGCTATTGCCTCCGGCGCTAGTATCTTTAGGGCTTACCTCAATACTTGCCAAGACGGCTTCGGTGACATCGAGTTCGCCGCTTGCGGTTATTCCGTTGAGATGGGCGCTAATTACGTCGGTGCCAACGCTAACGCCAGTAACCAAGCCGCGTGAGTCGTTGGCATTACTTATAATCGCATTACCGCTAAAGCTCGACCATGTCACTTGACTGGTGATTTCTTTGCTACTCTCGTCACTGTAATGGCCGGTGGCAGTTAATTGCCGAGTCGCGCCAACCGGAAGATTGGATAAATCCTCCAGGCTGATTGAAACCAGTGTCGCGGGATTAACGGTTAATACACCGGTAGCGGTTTCGCCTAAATAGCTGGCGCTAATGTCGCTTGAGCCTGATTTGCCCTGCGATATAGCGAGGCCTTTCATGTTTGTATTATTCACGGTGGCAATGTCGGTTTTGCTGCTTAGCCACGCGGTGTCTGCAGCCGTAGTGACGTCGCTAGTCGAGCCGTCAGAATAGAGCGCAGTCGCCTTAAACTGTTGTTGGGTGTTCAGGGGAATCGCAACGGTTTGTGGTGAAACGCTCAGTCCTGTTAATACTGCGTCTGTCACCGTTAAGTCGCGTTCAGCGCTGATTTCACCAGATGTTGCGCCAATTTTAATTGTTCCTTTGCTATAGGTACTAAGTAGACCTCTACTGCCGTCGGTGTTGCTAATATCGCCAACATTGGCATCAGTTTCACTCGGCAGTTCTTCAAGCACAGTCCAGCTGCTTGATTGGGTCAAGTCGCTGGTCGATCCGTCAGATAATGTTCCTGTGGCAATAAATTGCACTTCGTTGCCAGCCGGAGTTTCGTTTATTCCTGCGGGCTGGGTGGTGATGGCGATGCTATCTAGGATTGCCGAGGTCACGATTAAATTGGCTTTGTTGGAGCTGAGCTCATCTAATGCTGAACTGATTTTAATCTGCTTGCTAGCAGCACTTGCCGTCGTTGTGGCGAGTCCCTTTGATCCTGCTGCATTGCTGATTGAAACAGATGGGTCGTCGGTCTTCCAACTTACGGTTTGGGTGATATCTTGCGTGCTGTTATCGGAGTAGCTACCGGTGGCGGTGTACTGCTGTTGTTGTCCGGCGGGGACGGTAGCGCTAGCTGGTGTCACGGTGATTTCTTCAAGGACTGCTGCGGTAATTGTCAGCGTAGTCTTATTGCTGATCGTGTTACGTGTGGCAGATATTTCGGTGCTACCGACTGCTACAGGCGTTGCTTGGCCATTATCGCCGTCTACATTGCTAATGGATGCAATTAAATCATCACTAGAAGACCACGTTACTTGCTGAGTAATATCTAATTGAGTGCTATCGGAAAAGCTACCGCTTGCCGAGAAAGCTAGGCGGGTGTCGGGGTCCATTGCTACCGACTCATTTGTTGGGCTCAGTGTAATGGATTGCAGGCTCGCGGCATTAATATTGAGCGAGGCAAAGCCAGAAATTTCCCCGGAAAAGGCACGAATGCTGACTGTACCGGTGCCGGTGTCGGCGGCCTGCACGAGGCCTTTTTTGCCTTCGCTATTGTCGATAGATGCGATGCTGCTATTGCTGGATTCCCAGCTGACTAATTCATTAATCTGCTTATTACTGCCATCGGTATAGAAACCTGTGGCCGTGAATTGGCGTTGAAAGCCACTGGCTAAGTTTTTGTTGTTGGGTGTGACTTGTATTGCACGCAATTCGGCTTCCGATACGGTGAGTTCGGTTTGCCCTTTTTTGCCGTCGAGGCTCGCGCTAATTTCTACCGTCCCAGGGGTTCGGGCGATGGCAAAGCCTTGGTTGCCAGAAACGTTACTGATGTCGGCAACACTTCGGTCTGACGACAGCCAAGTGGCTGTGGTCGTGACATCCAAATTGCTATTGTCACTGTAAATTGCTGTTGCCGTGTATTGTTGCGAGGTACCTTTAGGGGTAATGGTATTGCTTGGTGAAACCTCAACGCTGTCTAAAACGGCTGGCGTCACGCTCATTGTTGCGGTTGCGTTCAGCCCTTCTGTGCTGGCCGTAATCACTGTGTCACTCGCTAGTTTGAGCGCACTAGCCAGACCTTGGCTATCAATTGCAATTACGCTGGTGTCGGCGCTTGTCCAGTTAACGGCGTTGGTAATGGTTGCTGTGCTGCCGTCAGAATAGCTACCGGTGGCGACAAACTGTTGGTTGCGGCCTTTAGGAATACTCGCGGTAGCCGGGCTTACGGCAAGACCCGTTAATACGGCGTCGGAAACCTCGACGGCTGCCGACGCCGTTACGCCATCCAGTGTGGCGGTGAGCGCGATCGGGTCGCCGATCGCTTTTGCTGTTGCTAAGCCACTGCTGTCAACGGCTAAGAGCGTGGTGTCTGCAGATAGCCAAGTTACATTGTTGCTAATATCGGTGCGGCTGCCGTCAGAGTATGCGCCGGTAGCGGTAAACTTTTTTGATAACCCTTTGGCGATGATGGCACTAGCCGGTGAAAGTTCGATTTGCTGTAAAGTTGCGGCGCCAACGACCAAGTTTGCGCTGTCGGTGAAATTACCAAGACTGGCGGAGATAAGCGAGGTGCCTACGGCTTTGCTCGTGGCTAGGCCGCTCGCTGAAATCGTCGCAATGCTGGGCTTGCTGGATAGCCACTGGACGGTGGCGCTGACATCTTGATGGCTGCCATCGGAGAATATGCCTGTTGCACTGTATTGCTTGCTTAAGCCCTTTGCGATGTTTGTGTCTTGGGGGCTGATTTGCAGTGCGGTCATTGAGGCATCACTTATTGTTATGCCGTCGTTAGCGGTAGAGGCTGTTTTTCCTTGGAAGCTTGCGGTTAGAGTGGTTTTGCCTTTGCTTAGGCCACTAGCCAAGCCCGCGGGACTAATACTTGCAACAGTCGCGTCGGCGCTAAGCCAGTTTACGCGACTGCTAACATCTTCGGTGGCGCCGTTGGAGTATCGCGCGGTGGCAGTGAATTGCTCGGTGGTGCCCACGGCAAACTGCTTCGTTTGGGGAGTAATTGTGAGTGAACTTAGCGTGACGGAGGGGCCACCAGAAGAGCTGCTGCCGCCACCGCAAGCGCCGAGTAGCGCGATTAAACTGAACAAAAAAGAGCTGAAGATCGTTCTTTTGTAACGATTAAGTATACCGAGCATGGCAAGTTCCTTTTGTGCACGCAGAGGAGTAAGCCCAGCAATCCTTTGCAGCGCATTATAATAATAAATTTTAAATCTGTTACTTACAGATTTTGAATCGGAAGGCGAGCCCCATCAATGGGTGCAAGCTTTTTTTGCAATAAGCATGATAGGCATATTGCATGGAAATATAAATAGGCGCGGGTTTTAATCCTGTAATTAGTTTTTATAGTCTTGCTATCCCCCCTGTATGCGTCCTACACTAGCAACTCTTGTCGGGGTGCCCGCGTATGAAATACGCAATGGCTGAGATCGTTTTCGAATCCCGTAGACCTGATCTGGATAATGCCAGCGTAGGAAACAAGATCTTCTCAGCAGAGGTCCCTCTGCGTTGTGGCAAACTGAGCCGATCTGAATCTCCTTCTTTGGTTTTATTTTTAAAATAGTCGAATCAAAGACGTGCGCTGTGCTGCGCGCAAAAGGGGAAACCATGAGTTCTGATTATCCACTGCTCCGCGATACCGCCCAAGTAGATGCCGCCTCAGTTGAGCCATTACCGGGTTCGTCAAAGATTTATGTGCAGGGTAGTCGCGCCGATATTCAAGTGCCTATGCGCGAGATCAAGTTAACAGCGACCCCAGTGCAGGCCAGAGATGGCAGCACGCGTTTAGAGCCAAATCCACCGGTGCGGGTTTACGATACCTCGGGCGCGTATACCGACCCCAAAGCCAATATTGATATTCGCAAAGGCTTGGCGCCGATTCGCGATCAATGGATTCTCGATCGCAATGACACCGAATTACTTGCCGGCGATAGTTCCGAGTACAGCCGTAAACGCGCAGCAGATTTGAGCTTGCAGCAATTGCGCTTTGATTTAAAACGCAATCCCCGTCGGGCTTTGCCCGGTAAAAATGTCAGCCAAATGCACTATGCGCGGCGGGGCATTATTACCCCGGAAATGGAATATATTGCCATCCGCGAAAACATGGCCTTAGCCGCCGCCAAAGAGGCGGGCGAGCTGCCAGGGGAACTGGGTTTTCAGCATCCCGGCAATGCCTTTGGCGCCAGTATTCCAAAGGAAATTACGCCGGAATTTGTCCGCGAGGAAGTGGCGCGTGGCCGTGCGATTATTCCCGCCAATATCAATCACCCTGAATTAGAGCCGATGATTATTGGTCGTAACTTCTTGGTGAAGGTGAATGGCAATATCGGTAACTCGGCGCTGGGTTCCTCTATTGAAGAGGAAGTGGCCAAGCTCACTTGGGGTATTCGCTGGGGCGCAGATACCATGATGGACTTGTCCACCGGCAAAAATATTCACGAAACCCGTGAGTGGATTGTGCGCAATTCGCCGGTGCCGGTGGGCACAGTGCCGATTTATCAGGCGCTGGAAAAAGTCGACGGCGTGGCCGAAGATTTGACCTGGGAAATTTTCCGCGACACCTTAATTGAACAAGCAGAGCAGGGCGTGGATTATTTTACAATTCACGCGGGGGTGTTGCTGCGCTATGTGCCGCTGACCGCCAAGCGCGTTACCGGCATTGTGTCCCGTGGTGGCTCGATCATGGCGAAGTGGTGTTTGTCCCACCACAAAGAGAATTTTCTCTACACCCATTTTGACGACATCTGCGAGATCATGAAGGCCTATGATGTGTCCTTCTCTTTGGGGGATGGCCTGCGTCCTGGCTCGGTGGCAGACGCCAATGACGAAGCGCAGTTTGGCGAGCTACGCACTTTAGGTGAATTAACTAAACGCGCGTGGAAACATGATGTGCAAGTGATGATCGAAGGTCCCGGTCACGTGCCCATGCAAATGATTCACGAGAATATGACCGAGCAGCTCAAGCACTGTGACGAAGCGCCTTTTTACACCTTGGGGCCGCTGACCACCGATATTGCCCCTGGCTATGATCACATCACTTCGGGCATTGGCGCCGCCCAAATCGGCTGGTATGGCTGTGCGATGCTGTGCTACGTCACCCCCAAAGAACACTTGGGGCTGCCCAATAAAGATGACGTAAAAACCGGCATCATCACCTATAAAATTGCTGCCCACGCCGCAGACTTGGCCAAAGGCCATCCCGGCTCCCAATTACGCGACAATGCTCTGAGCAAGGCGCGCTTTGAATTCCGCTGGGAAGATCAGTTTAACCTCGGTTTAGACCCCGACACCGCACGGTCTTACCACGACGAAACCCTGCCCAAAGAATCGGCCAAGGTCGCGCATTTTTGCTCCATGTGCGGCCCCAAATTCTGTTCCATGAAAATCACCCAAGACGTTCGCGACTACGCCGCCAAACTAGAAGAGGATGAACTGGAAGCAGAGATGCAGAAAAAATCCGCTGAGTTTAAAGAGCTGGGTAGTGAGATATATCAGAAGGTTTGACGCTAGACGCGTGACGGGAGACGGGAGATGCAAGACGCAAGATGCTAGACGGGAGACGGGAGATGCAAAAGACGTTTGATGCAATGCGGGAGACGCAAGTGAGTTATAAGTCAGGGCGGGAGTTAGTCAACGATTTTGCTTTAGCGTCTCCCGTCTCCCGTCCAGCGTTACGCGGAGTTAACGTCTCCCGTCCAGCATTACGCGGTACTAGCGTCTTCCGTCTTCCGTCCAGCATTCAGCGATGAATATCGCGGTAGCCGGTGCAGGCCTCCTCGGTCGCCTCCTCGCGTGGAAATTACTTCAGCTTGGCCACCGCGTTAGTTTATTTGATCGCGGTAGTCGCGCTGGCGAGTTAAGTGCTGCGCGAGTGGCAGCGTCGATGTTGGCGCCTTATAGCGAAGTGGCCAGTGCCGAGCGTCAGGTGTTTGACTGGGGTTTGATGGCGCTGCGCTGGTGGCCGGAGCAGATTACATTATTAGAACAGCAAACTGGGCAAAGTATTAGTTACGGCATGGATGGCAGTGTGGTGGTGGCCCACGATTTGGATAAATCCAGCTTGCGACATTTTGAACAACAGTTACAGGCGAAAGTCCCTGATCATTGCGACAGAGTTGAGCGCATCGATCGCATGCGTTTGCGAGATTTGGAGCCGGAATTGGCCGAACGTTATAGCTCGGGTCTGTTTCTTGCCGACGAAGGCTATCTTGATAATGGGGCCTTGTTGGCGGCTTTAGAGGCGGCGATCACTAAGCTGGGTGGCAAGTGGTTTGAATATAGTGAGGTCGTCAGTCTTGCCCCCAAGCGTATTATTTTGAGCAATGAAACCTTGGCGTTTGATTGGGTGGTGGACAGCCGTGGTCTTGGTGCTAAAGCTCAGTTGCCAGGCTTGCGCGGTGTGCGCGGCGAAGTGTTGTGGGTACACGCGCCGGAAGTGAATTTACAGCGGCCGGTGCGGCTGATGCACCCGCGTTATAAATTGTATATTTCGCCGCGCCCAAACAATCGCTATGTGATTGGCGCGACGGAAATTGAAAGTGAAGCTATGCAGCCCGTTACCGTGCGCTCGACCCTAGAATTAATGTCTGCGCTTTACAGTGTGCACAGCGGTTTTGCCGAGGCGAACTTGCTTCACGCCTTTGCCCACTGCCGCCCGGCGATGCCCGATAATTTGCCAGTGCTGAACTGCGAGGCGGGCTTGTTAACGGTGAATGGCTTATACCGCCACGGCTACTTGCTTAGCCCCCAGTTAGCGGAGAATGCTTTGGCGATGCTGGCGGAACAAACCGAAAATAGCGTTACGGTATAAGTGGAAAAATTGATGGATAGAGTGCCCAAATGATTTCAATTAGTGTGAATAACAAACGCCGTGAATGCGATGCGAATTTAGCGCTAGCTGAGCTGCTTCCGCTATGGGGCTTTGAGTGCGAGAAAATTGCGATAGCGATAAATGGCGACTTTGTTCCGCGATCACAGTATGGGGATTTACGTTTAAATGCCGGTGATCAAGTGGATGTATTAGCGCCAGTGCAAGGCGGCTGAATGACGGGAGAAGCGTGACGGGAGATGGGAGACGCAAAGGAAAAAGATTAGTGCGGGTTTTAATTTTTTAGCCTCTCCCGTCTCCCATCGAGCGTAAAGCAGGAATTAGCAATGAAGCAAAATCAAGACAACTTGACCCTCTACGGACAGACCTTCCACAGCCGCCTCTTAATTGGCAGCGCGCTGTATCCTTCGCCAGCAGTAATGCGCGAAGCGATTACTGCCTCGGGTTCGGAGATTATTACCGTGTCGCTGCGCAGGCAGTCGCCGAGCGAAGCCGGTGGCGAGGGTTTTTGGCAGCAGTTAAAAAGTTTGAATAAAACCTTATTGCCGAATACGGCAGGCTGCCACAGTGTGAAAGAAGCGGTGACCTTGGCGCAGATGTCGCGGGAGTTGTTTGAAACTGATTGGTTAAAATTGGAAGTGGTGGGCGATGATTATAATTTACAGCCCGACCCACTGGGCACGGTGGAGGCCGCCGAGCAGTTAATAAAACTCGGCTTTAAGGTGTTTCCCTATTGCACTGATGATTTGGTCGTTTGCCAACGGCTGCGCGATGCCGGTTGTCAGGTTTTGATGCCCTGGGGTTCGCCAATTGGCACTGGGCGGGGTTTGATGAATCCCTATAATTTACAAACCATTCGCGAGCGGATACCTGAGCTGCCGCTGATTGTCGACGCCGGTATTGGTAAACCCTCCCACGCGGTGCAGGCCTTGGAATTGGGCTACGACGGTATTCTGCTGAATACCGCCATTGCCCAGGCAGGGGATCCGGTATTGATGGCGCGAGCCTTTCGCGACGCCGTTGCGGCGGGCCGCCAAGCCACCTTGGCGGGGGCAATGCCAGAGCGACAAACCGCTTCGCCATCCACCCCAACCTTGGGTATGCCTTTCTGGCATCAGCAATAATACCGCTGCGCTAGAGCGGGATTATTGTAAATACAGTGTCTTGAGTTTGTTGATTTCTGTGGGACCTACGTCAAGCGCTTGGTCTAAATAATTTTCGACTGAGCCATATTTCTGCTCAATATGCGCAAAGGCAATGTTGATAAACGGTGTGCCGTCGGCGGTGATGAGTGGCATCGGGCCTTTGCTCTCTTTTTTATTGTAATGCAGCATCATTTTAGCGAAGGCATTGGTTTTGGCGGCGGCTTCTAAATCGACATCGCCCCGCTCTACGGCTGGCCGGCGGTATTGGGTAGACAGTAAATAGTCCTGAACAATTGTCTCTCGTGGCACGCCCAGCGCGCTAAGCAAGAGGGCAGAGGCAAAGCCAGTGCGGTCTTGCCCTGCCGAACAATTCACCACCAATGGCGTGTTGTTGTTTAGCAATTCTTGGAAATACATTTTCATTTGCGGCTGGTATAGCTCAGAAATATTGCCGTAAAAGCCTTCTATTCCGATAGGTTTGTTTTTGCCTTCGGGTGCATTTAACTTCATCTCGGCGACGCTATAAGGGTGGTTAATATAGCTAATTGACGGGTTGTGACTCACCCAGCGGTTGGGGTAAAGCGCTAGCTCTTCTTGTGAACGCAGATCAACCACGGTTTTAAAATGGCGTTTGTTTAAGGTTTTTTCGTCGGCGGACGTAAGGCTGCTCATGGTGCCGGAGCGAAATAATACGCCGCTGCGCACGGTTTTATTGTCGGCGGTGGTATAGCCGCCGAGGTCTCTAAAATTGGAACCGCCTTCGAGGGGGAGTAGGCGCGAGGAATCGTCTATTTTGGTTTGTGGCGCCGTTTGGGTTTCAGCCTGTAAAAATGGCGCTGCGCTGAATGTGAGTAGTGCACTAATGGCGAGAGCAATACCGCGAGATTGGATTTTCATGGGTTGAACTCCTGAATTAATTAATGGCTTGGAAAATCAATTTTACGGTGGTGCGGTTCTGCACCACCGTTTGAACCGCACTTAAAAATGCAGGCGCACACCTAGCAAATAGCGGCGGCCATAGCTTTCTGACTGGTTGATGGTGCCGTTGCTGGCGTAGCGCACATCGGTTTCATTGCTTACGTTATTGGCGTTGGCGTAGACCGACATGGTGGCGCCGTCAAAGTCGAAGGGCAGTTCATAGCTCAGCGATAAATCTACCCGCTGTTGCTCGCCCCATTTTTCATTTGGATCTTCGATGGGTGAAATCCACTCGTCGCGATACTGGTAGTTGATTCGGGTCGATAGCCCGTAGTCCTCGTAAAATACCGAGAAATTGTAGAGTAGGTCCGAGGTGCCCGGCAGGTCGTGGCGGTCGCCATTTAGAGTTTGGAACTCGCTGTTGAGCACGGTTAGGTTGGCGCTAATACCAAAGCCGTGAGCGGCGTTGAGCAAGTCGCTGGCGTGCCCGACAAAGTTCAATTCCACACCGTGCATTTTGCCATTGTCGCCATTTACCGAACCTTTGTATGTCCAGCTTTCGCCTGCCGCGCTAGGCAGGTAAACGCCGCCATCAATGGTACTCGTGTCGGCGTAAATCACGTTGTCGACAGTGCGATAAAAGGCGCCAGCAGAGAGGATGCTGGCCGGTGCAAAATACCACTCTAAGGAGGTGTCGATGCCAGTGGCTTCTTCGGCCTCGAGGCTTGGGTTGCCACCGGTGACTTCTTTGTTGATTAGATCCACTTTAGCGGCGGCGCGCCATTCATCGTAGGTGGGGCGGTTTAAGCCGGTTGTGGCCGAGACGCGCAGCTTGAGGTCTTCTTGCAAATTAATATTGAAGTGAACACTGGGTAGCACATTAATGAAGTCGTCGCTGACCGAGATGGGGTCGTCATTAACACTGCCTTTGCTGCGGTAGTCGGTTTGTTCTATGCGAGCGCCAACCACAATATTGCCCCAGTTAAGCTCCGTGGTGGTCATGACATAGGCGGCGAGTATTTCCTCATTAATGGCAATCTGGCCGTCTTCGCTAGGGGTGACTGGGCCGAGCCCGCCGGTGCTGGCCCAAGCGCCGCGCAGGCCGATATTATTGTAATAGGTGGCGCCAATAGTGTTACTGGTATTACTGTCCCAGGGATTGCCGGTATTGTAATCGTCGATGTTTACCGAGGCTGGGAAGGATTTAATAGCGGGGGTAGCAACAAAGCCATCGGCATCGCGGGTATCGCGCTGCACGCCAGTTCTTAGCACCATGTTCTTACCAAGCCAGCTCAGTTCGCGCTCGGCGTCGGCTTTTATTTTTAAGCCATTAATTTCGAGCAATTGGCCGTAGTGAATGCCAATGGTGCTGGCGTAGTTAATTGTGGCAAGGTCGCGGTCGAGATAGAGTTTTGGATCTTCGATATCGCTCAAGTCATAGCTTGCCACCGCGCTACCACCAACGCTGCGGGGAATCGGCAGGTTCATTTTAAATTCGGTGTCGGTGCCATTTACCCGCGTTTCAAGCAGCCATTCGCCCAATTGGAAATCTGCGCCAAGGGTATTCGACTCGGTTGAGTTTTCGTATTGGCCGTATTCCAGCAAGCGCTGTACGCTCACGTCTTGATTGCTGCCGCTGACGCCGGTTGCGGGGGTGTTAAACGCAAACACAAATTGATTGCGCTGCTCCTTGTCGATGAACTCGCTGTAGAGCGTGGAAATAAACAGGCGTTGCACGGTGTCGTCGCCGCGATATTCCAAGGTGCCGCCGTAGGCCGAATCTTCGCGGGTCACTTTATAACTGCGAAAATCAAGCTCATTCACAATCAGCTCACCGGTGGTGGCATCGCGTTCTAAATCGTATTCGCGGTTGTCGGTAATTTGTTCGCGGCTGTTCTCAGAGACAAAGGCGACAAAACCAAAATTTTCATTCGACCACGAGGTGCGCAAGCCGTATTTCTCTATATCACCGCCGCCGAGCTTTTGTTCACCCAAGCCGACATCAGCGGCGAAAGACCAGCCCTCATTCGCAAAGGGGCTAAAGGTTTTAATATTAATAAAACCCGCCACCGCCTCCCCTGGCATACTTGGCAGAATGGCTTTATTCACTTCTACGGTGCGGGTAATAACCGAAGGGATGCTATCGAAGCGCGGAATGCGGCCATTTTCAGCACCGGGCACATCAATGCCGTCAAAGGCGATGCTGGTATAGCGAAAGGGTGCGCCGCGTAAATTAATGTAGCGGGCTTGGCCTTGGTCGCGCTCTATTGCCAAGCCGGGTAGGCGGCCAAGGGAGTCGGCGAGGTTTTGGTCGGGGAAGCGACCGATGGTATCGGCAGAGATAATCTCTACATAATTGTCGGCAAATTTCTTAGCGTCAAAAGCCGCTTGCTGGCTGTCGCGGATAGGCGCAGCGGTGACGGTAATCATCTCAAGTTTGTTTTGCGCCAAACCGAGGCTGGGCATGCCTGCCGCTAGTCCTGTCATGAGGTAATACGATAGGCGTTTGCTGCCGAGGGAATTCATTGGAGTCTCCTGTTGATGATGTAATTACGGTGTTGGTGAACGGCGCGTCAAAATGGCCACGGAAATAAGTCAGGGGGATTGTCGAGGCTGTGTGTGTCGGCTTTGTGACAAAGACATCTACAGGGGTTTAGAGATGTCTCTAAACGCGCGTGCTCGCTCGCAGCCCGCTATTTACGGGCGCTTTGCGTGGTAATTATTTAGTTGCTTGGCGTTGCTATACGCGTCGATGTGCTCTTGGGGGCATGAATGCTTATCGCCGTAGCGGGCAATGCTAAACGGTATTGTGAACGTGCGGTTTGCGAGTCCCGCGCAGATTCAAATAAAAAAGGCGCGGCCAGTTCTTCGCCGAATAATTGGCAGAGTTCATCTTTAATTTTGCTGCGATTCTGATCCAAGGTTTTGGCGCGCAGGCCTTTTTCACTTAAATCTTTAATGGCTTTGGCGTGCCCACCGTAGCGCTGCATTAAGGCAATGATTTCTTGGTCGGCACTGCGATCGGGGCGATTGGAGGGGGGGTTGGTAAACCAGCCATCGACTGGGTTTTGGCGTCGGCGGTAGGCATACCAGAGATAGTACATAAATGGCGTAGACGACATCTTAAGCGCATAGCCATGAACGATGACGGTGCTGGTGGCGGGGCAGAGGACTAGTTCTGCTGGGGATTCGGCGATGGCGATGGCATCGGCGATGTCCTTGGGGCGCTGTCGTAGTGCAAATTCCAACCACGCCAGCGCGCTGGGAGAGGAGTGTTTAAAGCCGCCGGTGTTTAAATGCGCAAGGTAGTGGCTGGGGTAGGGATAATTGCTGCGCAAAAACAGTGTTAAGGCCTGCTCCTGCCTCGGCGAGTAGTCGTCTGCTTTGCTGCTGAGCTGTTCGGCTTGGCGTCGATTTACACCGTGTTCGGTCAGGGCGCGAAGCAGCTGCTTTCTGCGGGGCGATAGTGGCGGGGCGACAGCGGTCCACATCAGCAAGCCCAGTAGGCTCAGGAATAATTGGCTGGCAATCAGTTTTGGCCACTGCGACTGGCAGGCGAGGCCCAGTTTCAACTCTTGAATGTGGTCGTTAACGGGCCAGTGCAGGCTAATTATTCGCGCTGTATTGGCAGAGTTGGCGTATGTTTTGTTATGAATGCGCAGCACTTGGGCTTGGCATTGCTGTACCACACTCAATGCGCTGTTAACGTGAAGCTGAGCAAAATCATGATTGAGGCGTTTGACTAAATAGTCGTTAAGGCTGTCGTGAAAAGACTCGTTAATACCCGCTTCAATGATCTTATTTGGCAGGGTTTCTCGCAGTTGCTGTGCCAGTGAGCGGCTGAGGTAATTAAGGCTAAGCCAGTGATTAAAGGCGATAAGCAAGACGCTGGCAGCAGCCACGACCGCTAACTTGATAAGCCATTTCGGCTTAGATCGCCCCAGTGATGTCATGGGCAATCCTCAGTTTGGGCGCTTAGTTGCTGCAGGGGGGCGAGCAAGGGCGCGTAAACCTGAAGGCCGCGAATGATTTCGCATTCTAATGCGCAAGGGTGGCTGTGGTGGAGTTGGTTTTTGATAAACCACGCCCCCGACGGCACCTCGGGATTAATAAGTAAGGTGTAATAAGTGCTTAAATTTAAGTTGTCTGCCTGCGAAATAGCCGTGCTGATCATGTCGACTTCGCGATGTTTAAACGCGGCGTAAAGGGCGCTGGGGTCGGTATAAAACTTTTTTTGGTCGGCGTTAAGATTAATACCCGCCTGCTTTAAGGCCGCCATGGGTTGCAGAAAATGGGTTTGGCTTTGGCTGTCGCGGGAGAAACCGATAACCTTGCCTTGGAGGTAGTCGCTGCTTAGCTGAGGTGTGCTGTCTTGGCTAATCCAGTACAGAGCATAGTTAGGCGTTTGCTGTAAAACACGGTAGTAATTGCTGAATTCCGGCACCAAGCCCGCCACGATGTGGTGGCGATTCCAAAAGATATCGAACTCTTCGTCCAGAATATGTTGCGGGCTTAGGTAGGCCCGCGGTCGCCAGCGTATCTCAACGCCAGAATAGGACGTGGCAAACAGTGTGCTGGCGCATAAATAGTCGGCAAAGTCGGTGGCGTAATTGTAAAACAAGGTGAGAATTTTAAATGTTGGTTTTGTGCCCGCGCCGTGGCTGCTGCACTGGTAGCTGCGGTAGTCACTCAAACTAAGCGCTTGTAGGGGGCGGCTTGCCATCCACACACTAAGGGCGATGGGCAAACTTAGGGCAAGGCCCAAGCAGATAAGGTAAACGGCGCGATTAGCACTTACAACACGATATGACAGCATGGCGCCGCAACGTGGTAAAAGTCTGTGGGTACTTGCATGATGATTCCTTTTGCTCGCAGGCCAATTGACAATGTTGGACATCGTTTAGCGGTAAGGGGTAACACGCGCATTCCGTGTGGTTTTGCTGGCGCAGAGAATAATTGGGCGGCTGCTACTAAGATCTAATCAACAATAAGACACTTTGTTGACAGTATCGTGACAGTGGCGGTTTTCATTCTGGCGAGGACAATTGTCGCTAGGCAGGCTTTGTTCGGTGCTGCTATTCTCGTAGAAATTTTCTTGTACACGGAGGTCGTTGAAATGACTAATCAGCAGCAGGATTCAGATGAGTCGCTTTCATCAGATTGCCCAGTCCATGCAAACGCAATTCAAAAAGTGAGTGCGCGGAGCGCAGAGATTGGCGGGGGAATCACGGTCAATCGGGTGTTGCCCTCGCGGCAGCGGCGGATGATTGGGGCGTGGTGTTTTCTAGATCATGCTGGCCCCGCGGTTTTTCGGCGCGGCGGCGGCATGAAAGTGGGTCCCCACCCCCATATAGGTTTGCAAACTTTTACATGGATGGTGGCCGGCGAAGTATTGCACCGCGATAGCCTTGGCAATGTGGCCGAGGTGCGGCCTGGCGAAGTGAATTTGATGACCGCGGGGCGGGGCATTAGTCACACCGAGGAATCGCTAGCCAGCAGCGAGCAATTGCACGCAGCACAATTGTGGATAGCGCTGCCCCACGCCGAGCGCGAGTGTAGCCCCGCGTTTGATCACTACCCGAATTTACCTGGGTGGGCGGATGGCAATTGCCAGCTCACACTGTTGGCTGGCGCCTACAATGAGTGGACGTCGCCAGCAAAAATATACACGCCGCTGGTGGCCATCGATGTGCTCAGCGCTGATGGTGGTGAGTTGGAGCTGGTTCTCAAACCGGATTTTGAATACGGTATTCTGGTCTTGCAGGGCGAGGTCGAGGTCTGTGGTGAACGCTTTGTAGAGAATGAATTGGCGTATTTTAGGCCGGGGGAGTCGCAGTTAAGGATTAGTTTAAGCCCGAGCAGCCAGGTTATTTTCCTTGGCGGCGAGCCTTTTGCCGATGAGATAATCTTGTGGTGGAATTATGTTGGCCACAGCCGCGCCGAAATTATTCAAGCGCAGCTCGATTGGGAGGAAGCTGCGCCGCGGTTTGGCCGAATAAGTGGTTTTGACGGTGGCCCCTTAACCGCGCCGCCGCTGCCGTGGACAAGTTGATTCGCTCGCCAAGTTTATTGCTCAATACCGCTTATATAGCGGGTCCTTGCGCCTGAAATCTAGAGCGGGCGCACTATTCTCTGGAGTTTTGAATGCCCCATGAAAGCAGCCTATTACAGGCCACCGTTGTGTTATTACTGGCCGCCGTGCTGGTGGTGCCGCTGGCCAAACGCTTACAACTTGGCGCGGTGCTGGGCTATTTAATTGCGGGGGTGGTGATTGGCCCCGCTGCGCTGCAGATGATTCACAACCCCGAAAACGTCGCCCACTTCTCGGAGTTTGGGGTGGTGTTGCTATTGTTTATTATTGGTTTGGAATTGTCGCCCAAGCGCCTGTGGTTAATGCGGCGGGCGGTATTTGGCGTGGGTTTGGCGCAGGTGGTGCTCAGCGGTTTGCTAATTGGTGGGGTCGCTTACTATGGCTTCGGTCAGCCAATTCGCACCGCAACGGTTTTAGGCCTAGGTTTGGCCTTGTCTTCGACGGCCTTTGGTTTGCAGATTCTCGCCGAGCGCAAACAGCTGGGTAGCCCCCATGGCCGCTTGGCATTTGCCATATTATTGTTTCAGGATATTGCGGCAATACCCTTAATTGCCTTAATACCTTTGCTCGCGGGCAATGTGGGCAGCGATGGCGGCGAGACCAGTACCTCGGTCGTAAAAATCTTATTGAGTATTGCGGCAGTTGTGGTTGGCGGGCGCTATTTGTTGCGGCCAATTTTTCGCATGGTGGCGCGAACGGGCTTGCAGGATGTTTCCACGGCAACCGCCCTGCTGGTGGTTATTGGCACCGCATGGCTAATGGAGTTGGCGGGGGTGTCGATGGCGCTAGGGGCATTCTTGGCGGGCTTGCTGCTGGCCGATTCGGAATATCGCCATGAGTTGGAGTCTCAGCTGGAGCCCTTTAAAGGCCTGCTCTTAGGTTTGTTCTTTATTAGCGTGGGCATGAGCGCCGATGTTGGCTTATTAATAGCAGAACCGTTAACGGTGCTGGGTTTAAGTGTGTTGTTAATGGCCTTAAAGCTGCCGGTACTAATGGTGGTGGGCAAGTTATTGGGCGGATTAAATCGCAGCAGCGCCTTAAAATTAGGTGTGGTGCTGGCCGCCGGTGGCGAATTTGCCTTTGTTATTTTTCAAATCGCCCGCGAGCAAAAGCTATTTAGCCCAGAGCTACACAGCTTATTAATTTTGGCGATTACCTTGTCGATGGCGATGACGCCGCCGTTGATTATTGTGATTGCCAAATTACTAAAACCCAAGGTACAGGCCAAGCCGGTGCCACCTGAGTACGAGGAAATCGACAGCGATGCGCCGCGGGTGGTGATTATTGGTATGGGGCGTATGGGACAAATCGTCGCGCGTATTTTGCGCGCGCAAAGAGTGCCCTTTGTGGCGCTGGATTTATCGGTAGACACCATTGAGTTGTCGCGCAGTATCGACAGCATGCCGGTGTTTTACGGCGATCCGCTGCGGCCGGAAATATTGCGGGCGGTGGATGCCGATAAGGCCGAGTATTTTGTGTTGGCGGCGGATGACCCTGAAACCAATATTAAAATTACCGAGCTGGTTAGTCGCCTATATCCGCATATTAAATTTATTGCCCGCGCCCGAAGTCGATTTCATGTGCACCGGTTATTGGAACTGGGTGCAACGCCAATTCGAGAAACCTTTTACTCCAGCCTAGAAATGAGTCGCATGACCTTGATGGGTTTGGGCCTGAGCGAGGAGCGGGCGCAGGCGCGCATTAGCCGTTTCCAGCAGCATGATGAACAACTATTGACGGCGCAGCATCAGGTCTTTAACGACCGAGAAGCGTTGATGCAAAGTGCGCGAGAGGCTCACGATGAATTGCAGGCACTGTTCGATGCCGATGTGATTGAGGAACGCGGCCTGTGATAGAAGATCCATTCTTTTATCTGTGCGCGATTCCGGCGATTTTAATTTTTGGTATGGCCAAGGGTGGTTTTGGCGGCGGTATCGCGGTGGTGTCAGTACCGTTAATGAGTTTGGCAATTTCGCCGGTGCAGGCGGCGGCGATCTTGCTGCCGATTTTGCTGGTGATGGATGCCGTGGCGCTGTGGAGTTTTCGCGGGCAGTGGAGTAAGCCAAATTTACGGATTATTTTGCCAGGAGCAATGATTGGTATTGCCCTTGGCAGTATCGGCTTTCGCTATTTGTCTGAGGACATGATCCGCATTCTAATTGGTTTTATCGCGGTGGCGTTTTGCCTAAATTATTGGTTTAAACCCAAGTCCTCACCCCAGCGTGGACCCAACAAATTGCGCGGTAGTTTTTGGGGCGCTGTCGCTGGGTTTACCAGTTTTGGTATTCATGCTGGAGGTCCGCCGATCAATATTTATTTGCTGCCCCAGCGTTTGGAAAAATCGCTGTTAATGGGCACTATGGCGATTTTTTTCGCCGTGGTAAATGTAGTCAAGCTCATACCCTACAGCCTGCAAGGCAGTTTTGATCACACCAATTTACTCACCGCTGCAGTATTGATGCCGGTCGCGCCTGTGGGTGTGCGTTTGGGCTTCTATCTGCTGCATAAGGTCAGTGAACAACTGATCTACCAGATCTGCTATTTCTTTTTGTTTGTAGTTGGCGTCAAGCTATTAGTTGATGGTGGCTTGGGTGCGCTGGGCTAATGAGGTTGTGGTCAGTTCTGTTGTGGGGGAATAGCGTAAGTGCCTACGGCATGGGCGACTGGGCGATCGTCGCCCTCGGAGTAGAGTGATACTTCGCCAATAATCAGTAAGCGCCCGATTTTAATTAATTTGCATACCCCAATAATATCGCTGCTCGCCGAGGGCTTGCGCAGAAAGTTAATGTTGAGGTTGGTGGTGACCGCCAGCGGCACAATACCAATTTCGCCGAGAATAGCAGCGTACAAACCAAGGTCGGCGGTGGTCATGAGCACCGGCCCAGAAACCGTGCCGCCAGGGCGCAGTGCGCGCTGGTCTACTTGGTAGCGCACTACCGCAGATTGCGGGCCTATATCGTCTATTAAGCACGGGCTCTGGGGAAACTCTGTGGCTAGAAATTCACTAATTTGCTGCTTAATAGACATGTTTTCCTCGCCGAGCTGCGCCATTATTTAATTGTTTTTGTTTAATAGTTTCGAGCTTAAATAGCTGCTGAGTATGGCTGATGTGCTAGCTGCTTTCAAAGTGGCTGTGTTCGCAATGTAAATTAGGTGTTTCTGGTGTTGCCTTATTCCTGTGGCAGCTATACTTAGTCGCTAATTAGCTCACGGATATTGAGGAACTATGGCCAGCCGTAAAAAACCGATAGTTTGGAGTATTGCTGGTTCAGATTCCGGCGGTGGCGCTGGGATCCAAGCCGATCTTGCGACCTTCCATAATTTTGCTGTTCACGGTTGTACTGTTATCACGGCGATTACCGCGCAAAATAGTTTTGCCGTAGGGCATGTGTCGGTTACGCCGCGCCGGACTCTCGCTGCGCAAATCAACGCCCTCGATAGTGATTTGCCCGCTGATGTCATCAAGCTCGGGATGCTTGCCGACGAAGGTGTGGTGTCAATGGTGGCGAAATACCTCGAGGGCTATATCGGCTTTGTGGTCTGTGACCCAGTGATGGTGTCGACCAGCGGTGGCGAGCTAATGGCGACGGGGGTCTGCGAGTGTTTGATCGAGAAGCTGTTGCCGCGCTGCGATTTACTCACCCCAAATCTAAGCGAGGCGGAAGCCATACTGAACCGCAAGATTAAAGGATTGGACGAAATTGAACGCGCTGCCGCAGACATTGTGGCCTTGGGCGCGCGCTCGGTAATAATCACCGGTGGCCATCTGACTGCGCGCAATAACGAGCGGCACGACTACTGGACCGATGGCATAGAAGGCTTCTGGCTCAGTGGCGCCAACATCGACACTCTGAACACCCACGGCACCGGTTGTACATTTTCTTCTGCAATTGCAGCGGCTATTGCCCGTGGTTACGACTTGCGCGATGCGCTGGTCATCGCCAAGGCCTATGTGAGCCAGGGCTTGCGAATGGCAGTGCAATTGGGTGGCGGGCCGGGGCCGGTTGCCCATGTGGGCTGGCCCCAGCGGTTGGCTGACTTCCCTAGTTTTAGTCGGCGCCTGCCAGCCTTGGGGCCGCGACCCGTTTTCCCGTCCTGTGATGGCGAGCTTGGTTTGTACCCGGTAGTCGACAGCGCAGACTGGATTGCTCGCTTATTGGTCTGTGGGGTAAAAACTATTCAGCTGCGAGTGAAGAACTTACAGGGTGAGGCCTTGCGCAAGGAAATACAGCGCGCAGTGGCCTTGGGGCGTGAATATAATGCCCGCGTGTTTATAAACGATTTTTGGAAAATTGCGATTGAAGAACAAGCATATGGAGTGCATCTCGGCCAAGAAGACCTTGATGTGGCGGATATCGCCATGATTGCCAAGGCCGGTTTACGGCTTGGGGTGAGCACCCACACCTACTATGAAGTGGCTAGAGCCCACGGTCTGCGGCCCAGTTATATTGCGATTGGCCCAGTATATTCCACTACCAGCAAGCAAATGCCGTTTAGCCCCCAAGGTGTTCCGCAGCTGCGCCGCTGGGTGGGTATTTTGGGCGGCGATTATACCTTGACCGCCATTGGTGGCATCGACATTAAACGCGCCAAGGAAGTATTGCGCACCGGGGTGCGGAGTGTGGCAATGATCAGCGCCATTACCCAAGCTGAGGACCCTGAGGCGGTAGTAGCTGAATTGATGGCTCTACATGAGGCGGCTGCGACGTGAACAAGCTTATAGTTGCGGGCGTCGGTCTGCTGCTGATGACGAGTCTGGGCTGGTCGGAACCTGCCAAAATAGTCGTGCGGGGCCTGTTTGATAAAGCGGTTTTACTTGAGATCGATGGCCGCCAGAAACTATTGCGCAATGGCCAGCGCGATAGCTCGGGTATCGAGTTGATTTCGGCTACACCCATGCAAGCGCTGGTAAATATAAACGGTAAGCGGCAAGTACTGACCTTAAACAAACAGGTTGGCGCGGTTTATGACGAAGCGCCACTAACTACGGTGGTGTTGCGGAAAAATCACCGCAATGAGTACCGCATGAAAATAAGTATTAATGGCCGCTCGGTTGATGCGGTTGTCGATACCGGTGCGAGCAGTATGGCGATGAGCTCTCAAGAAGCTGAGCGTCTTGGTATTGCCTATGGGCTTGGCGAACCCACCGCTATTGCCACGGCGGGGGGGATGAGTAGTGGTTACATCATTTCTTTGAATAAAGTCGAAGTTGGCGGTATTGCTGTACCCCACGTTAACGCAATTGTGATTCAGGGCGATTACCCCAATGTGGTACTGCTGGGCATGAGCTTTTTAGAGCATGTTAACCTGCAAGAACACAATAATATTCTGACGTTGAGTCCTCGGCATCACTGAATGCGCGACAATGGTCGCCTCACGGCCATCCTGCTGGTAAAATGCGCGACCGGTTTTGCTCGTGGAGATACCCGTGGCGGTTAGTTTCATAGAATCCTCTAAGCTCCCCACCCCATGGGGGGTGTTTGATATACATGGCTTTGAGGACACAGAAAACAGCAAAGAGCATGTCGTACTCACCTTAGGTGATATTGGCGACAGCGAGCCTGTGCTGGCGCGGGTGCATTCCGAGTGCTTAACCGGCGATGCTTTGTTCAGTATGCGCTGCGATTGCGGATCACAATTGCGGGCGGCGCTAGAGGCGATCGCCACCGAAGGGCGGGGAGCCTTGTTTTACCTGCGCCAAGAGGGCCGTGGTATAGGGCTGATGAATAAAATTCGCGCCTATAAACTGCAGGATGCCGGTGCGGATACCGTTGAAGCGAATGAACAGCTGGGCTTTGGCGCGGATATGCGTGACTACAGTCTGCTGACGGTGATGTGTGAACATTTAAAAATTAACAAAGTGCGCCTGATGACTAACAATCCCCGCAAGGTGAAAGCTTTTACAGATCAAGGTGTTGATGTCGTTGAGCGGTTGCCTTTACAAACTGGTCAGAACCCCCACAATGCCAAATATCTAGCGACTAAGTCGGGTAAACTCGGGCATTTGTTTTAGGGTTTTATAACAACTCACTAGTGCAAAATCGCTAGAGCCTACCGCAGAGTATATTG
Organism: Zhongshania guokunii; assembly: GCF_040892635.1. Lineage (NCBI taxonomy): Bacteria > Pseudomonadati > Pseudomonadota > Gammaproteobacteria > Cellvibrionales > Spongiibacteraceae > Zhongshania > Zhongshania guokunii. The sequence goes on from NZ_JBFRYA010000005.1 coordinate 150,542, forward strand.
ACTCAAGATCTTCACCTAGCTGTTACTCGCTTGTCATTTCTTCTCGCTAAGCTCGTCCGCTGTTATCGATTGTCGCAGCGGGAGTGGCTAGGTGAAAAAATTTCGAATTTTGGTAATTCACGACGGTAAGCCCGGGCATTTTAGTCAGTCCTACGGCTTGGCACGACTAATTGCCTCTCGCTGTACCCGTTGCGATTGTGAAATTAGCAGCTTGCGCGCTAAACCTAGGCTTAAATTATTAAATCGCCTGTTGCGCTATGCGGCGGCCTCTCAAAACGCGTTTTTACAGAAGTTAATCCTACTCTTTTACCGCCATACTCCCCTACCTAGCGAAGCAATCGATTTGGTCATTTCCTTCGGCGGCAATGTGGTGGCCTTGAATATTGCCTTGAGTCAGTACTGGCGTATTCCCAATGTGTTGGTGGGGAGTAGTTATACCATTCCGGAGTCGATGATTAGCGCTCATGTGAGTTTGAAGGGCGATATGGGCGACAGCAACGCGGTGGCGTCGCGACTGGTGGTGTGTCGCACTGAGCCGCGGCGCTGTCATCGGGCGGGCCGCGCACTGCGGGCCAATGGCCAGCGCTTATGGGCGATCTTTGTTGGCGGCGATGGCAGTGGTTACCGCTATCACGACGCCGACTGGCATCGCTTGGGCGCGGCGTTGCAGGCCATGAGTGCTCAGTACGGTGTTCGCTGGTTGGTGAGCACTTCGCGGCGTACTGGTCGGCAGGGCAATGCTATTTTGCGCAGTTATTTAGATGCTTCTGTTTGCGCGGCGAGCATTTGGTACGAAGATGAGTCGAGTGAGCCGCTGGATGCTTTTATTGGCGCGGCCTCGCGCCTGTTTTGCACTGAAGACAGCCTGAGTATGCTAGCCGAGTCGCTGGCAATGGCTAAGCCGGTGATTAGCCTGCGGCCAACCGATTCGTCACCGAGTAAAACACACCGCGACGCCTTGGCGTATATGGTCAATATGGGCTTGCTGCTGCAGCTGGACTTCAGCGCGCTGGCTCAGTATCGCCCTCACCACTATGATCCAGTTAAGTCCTATACGGCGCATCTCGACGAGATATTTCAGCGTTTTATTGCTTTGGGGGCGGTGGCCGCCACCGTGCAGGCTCAGCGCACCCACTACTTAAATTTGAATACGGCAATCCAAGTGCCGCAGCTGTGAGTGCGTTGGTTCAGTAAGGTTTAGGCCTTAGCCTTAGACGGACGAATTGGGTTTTTGGTATTGCTCAAGCTGCGTAATACGCTGACGAATACTGGCGGCAATCCCGTCGGCATCCAGACCGATTTCGCTGAGTAGCTGGGGGTGTTTGCCGTGATCCATAAACACATCGGGCAGGCCTAGTTGCAGTACTGGCAGCCAGCGATTTTGCTGGTTGAGGTATTCGGTGACGGCACTGCCGGCGCCACCGGCAATAGCATTTTCCTCTAGGGTGACAAGCAGGTCGTGGTCGTCGGCTAGCGCGTCTATTAATTCAGTGTCTAGGGGTTTTACAAAACGCATATCGGCAACGGTGGCGTTGAGAGCTTCGGCCGCAACTAGGGCTGGAGCGAGCAAGGTGCCAAAACTTAGTATGGCTATTTTTTGGCCCTCGCGTTGAATTCGGCCCTTGCCAATCGCCATCAGCTGCATGTCTTTTTCAATCGTCACGCCCGGGCCCGTGCCGCGGGGATAGCGCACAGCTGCTGGGCCTGGGTAGTGGTAGGCGGTGTGCAGCATCTGCCGAGTTTCATTTTCGTCGGCGGGGGCCATAACCACCATATTGGGGATGCAGCGCAAATAACTTAAGTCGAATGCGCCGGCGTGAGTGGGGCCGTCTTCGCCAACCAGTCCGGCGCGATCAATGCCAAAGGTTACATCAAGGTTTTGCAGGGCAATATCGTGAATGAGCTGGTCATAGGCGCGCTGCAAGAATGTTGAGTAAATTGCCACTACCGGTTTTAGGCCGTCGCAGGCCATACCTGCCGCCAAGGTCAGGGCGTGTTGTTCGGCAATGGCAACATCGTAAAAACGGTCGGCGTATTGTTCGGAGAAGTCCAGCATGCCCGAGCCTTCGCACATCGCTGGGGTAATCGCCACGAGCTCAGGGTTCAGCTCGGCCTGATCGCAGAGCCAGCTACCGAAAATATCCTGATATTTTGGCAGCGAAGCTTTGGTCGCTGGAGCTTGGCCATTGCAGGGTTTGGGTTCAATTTTGGAAATGGCGTGAAAGCCCACGGGGTCTTTTTCTGCGGGGCCAAAACCCTTACCTTTTTGGGTGCGAATATGCAGCATTTGCGGGCCGGGTAGCTCGCGTAAATTGCGCAGAGTTGGCACTAGCATATCGAGGTCGTGGCCGTCGATGGGGCCAATATAATTAAAGCCGAGCTCTTCAAATAAGGTCGCTGGTGAGACCATGCCCTTCATGTATTCTTCGAGGCGAGCAGCGAGGTCGGTGGCCGAGCGCGGAAATTTTTTGAGTACAGTTTTGCCGCCGCTACGCAGCTGGTTATAGGTTTTTGATGCCCACATTTTAGAAAAATAGGTGTTTAAGCCGCCGGTGCTTTTGGAGATCGACATTTGATTGTCGTTGAGTATCACCAGCATGTTGGCGCCGGTGTGGGTGGCGTGAGTGATGGCTTCAAAGGCCATGCCAGCGGTCATTGCGCCGTCGCCAATCACCGCCACTGTGTGGCGGTCGATATTTTGCTGGCGAGCGGCAATCGCCATGCCCAGTGCCGCGCTGATACTGGTACTGGAGTGGCCCACGCCAAAGGTGTCGTAGGGGCTTTCTTCGCGCTTGGGAAAGCCCGCCAGGCCCTTGGCCTTGCGCATACCGCTCATGCGCTCGCGGCGCTCGGTTAATATTTTGTGGGGGTAGCACTGATGGCCCACGTCCCACACTAGTCGATCGTCAGGAGTGTTGTATACATAGTGGAGGGCGACGGTTAATTCGACCACGCCGAGGCCGGCACCAAAGTGGCCGCCAGTTTGGCCTACCGTGTAGAGCAGAAATTCCCTAAGTTGCAGTGCCAGTGCTGGCAGCTCAGCTTCATCTAGGCGGCGCAGGTCTGCTGGGCTGTCGATGCTATCCAGCAGTGGTGTGGCTGGTCGTGTGCGGGGAATTTCTTGAAACATTAAACACGGAACCCTGAACCTATGAAAGGTCGAGATTGTAAACGAATTTCAGTCGTTTTACCTATTTAAAGCAGCCCTTGTGTCAGTGCTGCCGGTCAATGATGTAGTGGGATAAGTCTCGCAAGGGAGTGGCGCGGTGGTCAAAGGCGCTCAGCGCCTCTAGGGCTTTGGCGTGGAGCTCGACGGCCAGTTGCTTGGCGCCCGCCATACCCAGCAGGGCGGGGAAGGTTGGTTTGTTTAAAGCCTGATCTGCACCCTGGGTTTTGCCCAAAGTCTCGGTATTGCTTTCAATGTCGATAATATCGTCTTGAACTTGAAACGACAGGCCAATGGCTTTGCCGTAATTGTCGAGCTGGCTAAGTTGGTGGCAGTCGGCGCCGCACCATGTGGCGGCCATGCTTATCGCGACCCGAATTAAGGCGCCGGTTTTGAGTTGATGCATGGTTTGCAGGGCGCTGAGGTCGAGTTGCTGGTTTACGCCGGCGAGGTCGATGGCCTGCCCGCCGACCATGCCGCGTGGGCCAGCCGCGGCGCTTAATTGTTGAATTAAGGCCAGCTTGGCGTCGCTATTGTCGCTGGGTAGGGTGGCGAGTATTTCAAAGGCGCGGGCTTGCAGGGCATCGCCGACTAAAATTGCGGTGGCCTCATCATAGGCAATATGACAGGTGGCTTTGCCGCGGCGCAAATCATCGTCGTCCATGGCCGGCAGATCGTCGTGGACAAGGGAGTAGGCGTGAATCATTTCGATGGCGCCGGCAATTTCGTCTAAACCGGCCTTGTCGAGTTGACCAAGGGCTTGCGCAGTGGCGTAGACGAGGCTGGCGCGCACCCGCTTGCCGCCGTTTAATACGCTGTAGCTGCTGGCGTCGCTGAGCCTTTGCAGTGCGGGGCCGGCCTCAGCTTCGGCGTATTCGCTGCCGGTATTACCAAGTAGTGCGGGTAGCGCATTTTGAACGCGTTGCTGGCAGTGGGCGAGGAAGTCAGCGAAGTCCCGAGTCATTGATTAGTCTTCCGCTACCAGAGTTTTACTGACAATCTCGCCGTCTTTGGCCATGAGTAATTGCACTTTTTGCTCGGCATCGGCCAGTGCTTGCTGGCAGTCGCGGCTTAATTGCATGCCGTCTTCAAAGGCTTTAAGGGAGCTTTCGAGGCTAAGTTCGCCCGATTCCATGTTTTGCACGAGTTTTTCGAGCTCTGTGAGCGCGGTTTCAAAATTCACTGCTTTTGCCTTGGCCATGGGCTTGCTCCCTAGGTGTTGCGATGATGGGGTTTGCGACCGGCTATTCTAGCAGTGTCTGGCCTAATGAGGGTAATTGCGAACTTACCGTGGTTGCTCAAACAGCGATAAGGTATGCTACTTCGCTGTTGAGATGGACGCAGGTTTGAATGCATTTTCAAAAAATAATCGATTTCTGGTTTAGTGAGCTGCCCTCGGCGGCGCAGTTTAAGAAAGATCCTGAGCTTGATCGTTACATTGCCAATCAATTTGGCGCGGTTCATCAGGCAGCGCTTGCCGGTGAACTGTATTCTTGGCGGCACCGAGGCTTGGGGCGGCTGGCAGAAATTATTGTGCTGGATCAGTTCTCCCGCAATATTTACCGCGATCAAGCGCGCGCCTTTGCTGCAGATGGGCAGGCTATTGTTTTAGCGCAAGAAGCAATTCGCGTGCGTGCCGACGACGAGCTGAGCCCCGAGCAGCGAGTATTTATGTATATGCCCTATATGCATAGCGAGTCAGAGGCGATCCAGAATGCTTCGCTACGCTTATACGAGGCGCTGGGGCTTGCCGATAACTACCGCTTTGCGCTAAGGCATCAGCAAATTATAAAAGAGTTTGGTCGCTACCCCCATCGCAATGCTATTTTGGGGCGCGAATCGACCGCCGCCGAACTTGAATTTTTAGCAACAGCGGGTTCCTCTTTTTAGGTCTTAGCCAATTTAGATTTGCGCTAATACGTGGAGATTTCAATGCGCGCTTTATTGCCGCTTAGTTTTGTATTTTGTTTTTTTATAAGTGCATCAGCACACGCCGAGTGCGCCTACCCCGATAGTGAGCGCGGCAATGCCCCCGACTGGCTGTGTGGCGTAGACGAGTTTGAAGGCGCAGGCTTTTTGGCGGTGGGCGATAAAAGTCGGCTGCCGTCAATTTCTTTGCAAAATCGCATGGCCGGCAAGGCGGCGATGACTGCTGTAGTGACTAAGGTGATGGCCTATGCTGTCGCTGAATTACAGGCTGAGTTACCAGAGGATGTAAGTCTAAGCGTCGCTGAGAGTGTTAACTGGTCGCAAGTGGCGCGGTTTAAGCGCATTAAGGTGTTGGATAAAGTGAGTAGCCCCCGGCGTCATCTCTATGTGCTGGCGGGGGTGGCGCCAGAGCTGCAGGCGGATATGATCCACATTGCTAGGCATGAGATTTTAAAGGCAAATAAAGCGATTATAGTTGAGGCGGTTGGGAAGGATGGTTGGCGTAAATTAGCGGCGCCTATCGACAAGCCAATGGTGAATAAGCTTAATTAGGAAATTGACGGGTGTGCGGATTAGCTTTTCTATTTGAGTTAGAAATAGCTTAGGGCGGACACCAAAGCTATTTCTACTTTATCATGTCAGTTGCAACAAGTAGGTGGCGATTTGCCTTTGGTGCTGCATCACTTTAGCTGCTTATCTCCGAAGTACAGTGTGGGCAGCGGCTGGCCTTTAGCGCAATTTTTGAAAAGCACATGGGACAGTCTTTGGTGGTCGGGGCTGCAGGTGCGGCTTCTTCAGCCTTTTGCATATTGTTAATGCCTTTAATCAGCATAAACACTGCAAAAGCGACAATAATAAAGCTGACGACAGCATTGAAGAATACGCCGTAATTGACGGTGACTGCGCCGGCCGCTTGGGCTGCTGCTAAATTCGCATATGGGCCCGCTAGCGCACCCTCTTTTAGCGTGAAGAATAAATCCGCGAAATCGACGCCGCCTAGTAGCAAGCCGATTGGCGGCATAATAACGTCAGATACGAGGCTTTTAACGATGGTGCCAAAGGCGCCGCCGATAATAATACCTACAGCCATATCAACAACATTGCCACGCATGGCAAATTTCTTAAATTCAGTCAGCATAGTTTAGGTCTCTCTTAGAGTGGAGGAGCTATTGAGTCAAATGTGGCCACCACATGGGGCTAGCATAGGTATAGTTGTGGTAATTAATTTTTGCCAGCTACTGCCTAAGCTTCGCTGTTTGTGGCAAAGGGTGATGTCTTTTGGGGCGTATTGCGCTGGGCTGTGAATGTTAAAACGGCTATTTTGGTGCGCATGGAGCCGCTGATGTGAGCGATGGTGTTGTTTCAGTTCTTGCTAAGGGCGGCTGTTACAGCCGGAGTTAGGGCTTGAAGTGATCTCGGCGTCATTTTTGCTTGTCTGGGGATAAGACACCCCGTCAATAATGGAATAGCCGCTAATGATGTTTAAATTTTCTTTTGGTCTGCGTCGAATCTTAGTTTTAGCCCTCAGCTTAAGTGCAGTGTCCGCACACAGCGGCACACTATCCGATTTGTACGACAGTGTGCCGCGACCGCCCGCTGATGCTGCTAAAGCATTGACTTGGGTAAAGGATGGGAAAATAGTCCAGTCAGATTTTGTGGCTATTAATAAGGCCTTGGCGGCGGCGCGGACAAACATAACCGCGCTTAACGGCGGGAAAATGCCTGAGGCGAGGGTTGCTGTGCCCGCTAGTATTGCCGATAGCGTCGAGGTGCAGGCGGCGGCAGCGAGTTATGCCGATTATTTGGCGATGAATAAGGACGATAAAGCGCCGCAGGCGGTGTTAGGTAAGCGCAAACGCTGGGTGCAAGCGGCCTTTGGTCGAACCCAAATGGATATTAGTCAGAAAATGATGCCCTGTGAGCTGCCCTGTTTGGATGAGTCTATTGTTATTGCCAACCAGCCCCTGATTCGGGCTCGGGACCAAGAGTTAAAAACTGAAATTCGCGGTTGGAACGCGATGTATGATGACTGGAAGAAAAAACGCTTTGGCGCTGTGATGACAGCGGACACCCGAATAGCGGCAGCCGCAGAGGGGGCGGCGGCGACCACGGTACAAGGGCGCTCGCTCATGGCCAGCTACCAAGCTGCGATACTTGATGAAATTGAATTATTACTGTCAATCAGCGAGCTTAGCGTGCTGCGCACCGAGGCAATCATGCAGGGTTTGGATGGCTCGGAGCCAGACGGTATCAGCGGCGCCACCAAAAAATCGGCCAAATAAACGCGTGTCACTTTGGGGCGGCGACAAATTACTTGATGGCGCGTTGCGCTTAGCGAGCGTAGCGAATAGTCAATGCGGTAGTTGCGCCCCACAGGCCGTTAACGACTAAAACTAGAATAGGAGTGTATAAGCCGAGTTCTACGCCGCCGAGCCCCTTGTGTGCTTGCGGAAAAACCAGCAATAGCTGCACAGCTGTTGGGAATAGGCTCAGCAGCAAGCCTTTGCTTAGCGGACGTGAAGTGAGCATTGGTAATACAAACAGTAATCCCCAAATTCCTCCCCACACAATGCGTGGATAAAGCCAGTTTGGGCTTAGATTCGGCGCAATCGCAATGCCAAAGCGCGCGGTTATTCCCTGTTCACCCAGCAGCCAGATGGCGAGACTATTGATGAGGGCGCCCACGCAGCCGGCAGCAAAAAAGACGAGTAATTTTTTCATGGTGGCTCTCAATTGCTGGTGACGTGATATTGCATGTTGTGGGTATAGTAACCGACATTTTAAGCTTTGAAGCCGGATTGGGTGCATATTCCTAATAATCTCCTGTCTTACCATTTGGTAATGGCAGGCCGGTATCGGCCCCGTTGAATAAGGGGCAGAATGACGGGCTTTATTGTAATGTGCTAACAGTGTGGGTATTGATGTCCACTGGCCCTGTTGTGGTGGCAAAACGAGAATGACGGATAAATGAAAACTGAAATGCGAACAGAAATTGCCTTAATTACTGGGGCATCGGCGGGTATAGGTAAGGCTTTTGCCGAGCAATTGGCGGCGCGCTGTAAGGTGATGGTGTTGGTGGGGCGCGACGTGGCTAAATTGATGACGCTGCGGGAGAGCTTAAGCCAAGCGGGTCTGACGATTTATACCCTCGGCGTTGATTTAGCGACCAGCATCGGCGTGGCAAGGGTGATGGAGGCGATTCGTCAGCAGGGTCCCGTTACCATTTTGATAAATAATGCGGGCTTTGGCGTACATGGCCGGTTTGCCGAAGCAGATTTAGACGAGCAGCAGGCTATGGTGAATTTACATTGCAACGCCACTTTGGCGCTGTGTCGCGCGGCGTTGCCGTATATGAAAACGCAGGGTGGCGGCCGCATTGTTAATGTTTCATCAGTGGGCAGCTATTTGCCCTTAAAAAATGCCGCGGTGTACGGCGCGAGTAAGGCTTTTCTCAATGCCTACTCCGAAGCCTTGCAGTTAGAGGTGGCTGGCGACGGGGTTAAAATACAGTGCTTATGCCCCAGTTATACCCGCAGTGATTTCCATCAACGAGCGGCGGCGTCCGGATTTAATCTCAGTGTGGTGCCTGACACCGCGTGGTGGACTCCCGCTGATGTCGTTGCCGCTAGCCTAGCGCAGCTCGACAGTGACAGCGACGAGGTGATTTGCGTGCCGGATCAGGCTAGCCGGCAGATGCTGCGCGACCGTCTCCGAGCGCAGGCTGATAGTTTTAAATAAGCTTCCGCAGGAAGAGTCCTCAGCTGCAGCTAGGTTGTATTGACAAGCAAACCATTATAGTCGAATATCTATTGATCTGTTAATCAATAAATGTAAAGACAGGTAGCCAACAATATAATGACTGGTGGAGAAGCAATATGCATCTGGGGTATTTAGAAGAAGGCCGTGAATTAGCATCACAAGAGAACGACAATAAAGCGCGTCGTTCATTCCTGAAAAAAGCGGGTGCCGCATTGTTAGTAGGTGGTGTTGCACCTTCTGCTGCATTTGGCATGAGCTCTGCCAAGGCCGCAGAGAAAGGTTTTAAAGGCACTGGCCGTATGGGTATGTCTAGCGGCGAAGATTGGATTGATACATTCTTTACTGGCGGCGCAGAGGCGATTGTCGATTATTACGCCGATGATTTCGTTTTTGAAGATATCACTCTGTTCCAAGCAATTCAGGACAAAGAAGAGCTTTATCAAGCATTTTTGCCCTTTGGTAAAGATTCGCCAGTTGGCATTCACCAGTTTGACGTGATTCGTTACGACGGCGGTATGGCGGGTGATCGCGCCGCGCAAATTCGCCTAGATACCCCAGAGGGCTATACGCCTGACGAGTGGGCAATGTGGTCTAAAGATACCTTAATGGGTTCAGATCACTCCTATGACGAGTGGTGCGTAATGAACTGGGTGTGGAAAGCACAGCACAATGTCGATTTCCTAGGTCTGCCCGCTAAAGGCAAAACCACTCACACGCGTGGTATCACCTTCCACTGCTATAAAGATCGCAAAGTGGTGCGCGAGTACACTTACTGGAACTTCCGCGATTGCGCGATTCAGTTGGGTGTAATGCCCCAGCCAAATAAATTTTGGCTTAAAAAGTAAGTCTTACCGCTTAAAATTAAGCGTGAGTGATGAGACCCAGCGTTTGCTGGGTCTTTGCTTTTGGGCGATACATTTTTGGCCACTTGGCTTATATTGGCTGCGCTGTTAATAATTAGAGTGTTGCTTACCATGATTTGGTCGCCCGAGCTGGACCCCAAGACGATTCCCCCGCTTCCTGATATTAGTGTCACCGCTGAAATTGCTCAGTTGCCCTGGGCCGCGTCTTATAGTGCCTATTATGATATTAACTATGAGCTGGATTACCCTGGTTTAAAGCATCTTTTTGGCGGTTTTGACAGTGCTGGCGAGCGGATCGCCATGCAGGTCTTTTGTCTGCCGAGCGCTCACAGTACGGCCTTTGTTTATCATGGTTATTACGATCATGTCGGCTTGTTTAACAATGTGGTTAATTATTTTTTAAAGCACGGCTACTCGGTGGTAGCTTACGATTTGCCCGGTCACGGTCTGTCGACTGGTGAACCTGCGGCTATTGATGATTTTAGGCGTTATCAGCAAGTTATGAGCGATGCCTTTGCGGTTGTGGCCGATTTTGGACTGCCGAGCCGGCGGGTTGGTTTAGCGCAAAGTACCGGCTGCGCGGTACTGATGTCGTATCTGCTCAGCGGCGGCGAAACTGAGTTTGAGCGGGTGGTGTTATTGGCGCCTTTATTAAAGCCCTGTGATTGGTGGTGGGGCAAACCCGCTCACGCCGTATTAAAGTATTTTATTCATAGCTTGCCCCGTAAATTTGCAGACAACTCTGATGATCAGGCATTTTTAGAATTTTTGCGGGAGCGCGACCCATTGCAAGCCAGAACCCTGCCGGTAAGTTGGGTGGGTGCGCTGAAAAAATGGCAGCCCTGGTTTCTTAAGCAAGCGCCGGTGAATAGCTCGGTCTTAATATTGCAGGGCGACGCCGATGAAACGGTAGAGTGGCGTTATAACCTGCCGAGGATTAAGCAGAAATTTCCTAATGCCAAAGTGGTGTTTGTGCCTGGCGCCCATCACCATTTGGCAAAAGAGAGCGAAGCCTATCGGGAGCAGCTGTGGCAGGCCTGTGATGATTTCTTTTAGGCGCTGAATGCTTGACGGGAGACGGTAAACGCAAAAAATAGCGACGCGTTACGAAAATTCGGAGTCATACCTGCGAAGGCAGGTATCCATGTGAGCGCAGCGAATGCTATTAAGCGTCTCCCATCTCCCGTCAAGCGCCTCCCGCAACTCAACCCACCGACGGCGGCGTGGTATTCGCCACCCACTCCCACCACTGGTGCTCGCCTTCTGGTTTGTCCATGTCTTGGCAGCGATGCACATCCCAAGTTACTAGGTAATCTGGGTTGTTAACTGCTTCGCCGTCGCCAGTTTTGTAATTACCCGCGGGGGCAATAAACCAAGGCGCAGTTGAGGAGGGAATGGTGAATTCTTGTTCGTCACTTTGGCGCAGGGTAATGCCGTCTTTGGCGGTTACCCGCACCACGGTGCCAGCGAGCATGCGCTGCTGAAGGGTGTCGCCATTGATATCGTAATAGCTGATGCCTACCAGCGCGTGTTTATCGAGCAGCGCGGCGAGTTCGGCGTTTAAAATATCAGACATAAATGGCGTTGCCCTTGCAGTTTCTGTCGCTTAGCGCGACAGGTGGTTTAGAACAATACGCGGCAGCGAATAGTGCCTTTCACGTCTAGCAGTTTTTCTACCGCAAATTCGCTAGAGGCTTCGTCAATATCAATAACCACATAGCCAACCTTCTCGCTGGTTTGCAGGTATTGGCTGGAGATATTGATGTTGTTCTCCGAAAAGATCAGGTTAATCGCGCTGAGTATGCCAGGCACATTGTGGTGAATGTGCAGAATACGGTGCTTGCCAGGGTGTGCCGGTAGCGCCACTTCAGGGAAATTAACTGACGAGGTGCTGGTGCCGTTGTCTGAGTATTTCACCAGTTTATCGGCGACTTCCATGCCTATATTCAGCTGGGCTTCAACCGTAGAACCGCCAACATGGGGTGTTAAAAACACATTGTCGAACTCGCGCAGTGGCGAGATGAACTCGTCATTATTGCTGCGTGGCTCTTCGGGGAATACGTCAATGGCGGCGCCAGCGAGCTTGTTGTCACGCAGGGCGTTAACGAGCGCGTCGATGTCGACCACGGTGCCGCGAGCGGCGTTAATTAGAATCGCGCCAGTTTTCATTTGGGCAAACTGATCTGCGCCCATCATCATCTGGGTAGATACGGTTTCTGGCACGTGCAGGGTGACGATGTCAGAAGTTGCCAGCAGTTCACCCATGCTGACTTGGCTGGCATTGCCTAGTGGCAGTTTATTGACCACGTCGGTAAAGCACACTTCCATGCCTAGGCTTTCAGCGATAACCGAAAGCTGCATGCCAATTGAGCCGTAGCCGATAATACCAAGGCGCTTGCCGCGGATTTCGTAGGAGCCAACCGCGGTTTTCATCCACTCGCCGCGGTGGGCGGCGGCGTTTTTCTCGGCTAGGCCACGCATTAGCAGAATCGCTTCGGCAATAACCAGCTCGGCAACTGAGCGGGTGTTGGAGAAGGGGGCATTGAATACCGCAATACCGCGCTCGGTGGCGGCCTGCAGGTCAACTTGGTTGGTGCCTATGCAAAAACAACCTACCGCAATCAGCTTTTTGGCTTCATCTAGCACTTCAGCGGTGAGCTGGGTGCGCGAGCGAATGCCAACAAAATGGGCGTCAGCAATTTTTTGCTTCAACTCTTCGTCGGGCAGGGCCTTTTGGTAGTAGTCGATATTGGTATAGCCGGCCGCGTGTAGGGCATCGACAGCGGACTGGTGAAGCCCTTCCAATAGCAGGAATTTGATTTTGGCTTTGTCGAGGGATGTTTTTGCCATGAATTTGCTAGCCCCACTCTGAGGTAAAGTGAAAGCGCAGTATGTTATCATATTACACTTTCCCAAGTGCGATTCTGAGAGGCATTTTTACCATGTCGGCGAGCCAAATACCGTCCTCTGCTAGCGTAATTAAAGACTTACAAGCCATTGTGGGCGAGGACAAGGTCCGCAGCGATGCTGAAATCCTGCTCAGCCACGGTCGCGACTGGACCAAAGTCCACACTCCAGCCCCTTTGGCGGTGGTTTTTCCTCGCACGGTGGCCGAGGTGCAGGCCATTGTTAAACTGGCAAATACCCTAGAATTTGCCATTGTGCCCTCGGGCGGCCGCACCGGTTTGAGTGGTGGCGCCGTTGCCGCTAACGGCGAAGTGGTGGTGTCATTCGATTATATGAGCCATATCAGCGACTTCGATCCCATCGATCGCACCGTGGTTTGCCAAGCTGGCGTGATCACCGAGCAGTTGCAGGACTTCGCGGAAGATCGCGGCCTGTTTTACCCAGTAGACTTCGCCTCGGCGGGTTCTTCGCAGATTGGCGGCAACATCGCCACCAATGCCGGCGGCATTAAGGTTATTCGCTACGGCATGACCCGCGACTGGGTAGCGGGTTTAAAAGTGGTTACCGGCAATGGCGATTTGTTGGAATTGAATCGCGGTCTGCTGAAAAACAACGCTGGCTACGATCTGCGCCAACTCTTTATTGGCGCAGAGGGCACATTGGGGCTGATTGTTGAGGCTACCATGCAGCTGACCCGCCAGCCCAAAAATCTCACTGCCTTTGTCTTGGGCGTGGAAGATTTTAACGGCATTATGAATTTGTTTAATCGCTTTCAGGCCGAGATGGACCTGACCGCTTTTGAATTCTTCTCTGAGCAGGCGCTGCAAAAAGTGGTGGCCCACAGCAAAGTGCCGCGGCCCTTTGAGTCGGTCTGCCCGTATTACGCGCTGCTGGAATTCGAGTGCCTTAACGATGAGGTAGAGGCACAGGCCATGGCCTTGTTTGAAGCTTGCGTGGAAGAAGGTTGGGTTAGCGACGGCGTGATGAGCCAAAGCATAGAGCAGCTTAAAAATTTGTGGCGCCTGCGCGAGGATATTTCCGAGACCATTTCTAAGTGGACGCCCTATAAAAACGATATTTCCACCGTGATTTCAAAGGTGCCAGATTTCCTTGAGGCCGTCGAGAAGCTGGTAACTGCGCAGTACCCCGATTTTGAAATTATTTGGTTCGGCCATATCGGCGACGGTAATCTGCACCTGAATATTCTTAAGCCCGATGATTTGGATAAAGAAACCTTCTTTGCTCAGTGCGCGAAGGTCAGTGTTGGGGTGTTTGAAATTGTTGAGAAATTTGGCGGCAGCGTGTCGGCAGAGCACGGAGTGGGCTTGTTGAAGAAAGATTATTTGACTTATTCGCGCTCAGAGACAGAAATTGCCTTGATGCGCCAAGTGAAGCAGATATTCGACCCGAAAGGCTTGATGAACCCTGGCAAAATATTCGATTAAGGCGGAGCGGCTGTAATGAATTTGTATCGTCACCACTTTATCGACGGCAGTGAATTTGCCGCCGCGCCGGGCAAGCAGGTCTGTGTTGGTCGCAACTACGCCGAGCACGCTAAAGAGCTGGGTAACGAGATCCCTGACACGCCGCTGCTATTCATTAAACCCGCCACCGCCATGGTGGCTATGGCTGAACCCTTGGAATTACCCGCTGGCGATGGCAGCTGTCATCACGAGCTGGAATTAGCTTTGCTCATTGCTCAGCCTTTGAGCAAGGCCGCGCCTAGTGAGTGCCGCGCTGCGATTGCGGGAATTGGTTTAGCACTGGATCTCACTCTGCGGGATTTGCAGAGCGAGTTAAAAAAGAAAGGCCAACCCTGGGAGCGCGCCAAAGCCTTCGATGGCGCTAGCCCGCTGTCGGCGTTCATTCCCTTTGAGCAAGACTTGGATTTTGCTTCGTTAAAGTTGCGCTTAATGCGCAATGGCGGCGTGCAACAACAGGGCAGCTGCGCCGATATGCTGTTTTCAGTCGAAACCCTGCTCAGCGAAATCAGTCACAACTTTAGCCTAATGCCAGGCGATGTCGTGCTAACCGGCACCCCAGCGGGAGTAGGGCCGCTGTGTAGCGGTGATCATTTGCTGTGTGAGTTGGAAGGATTGCTGAAGGTAGAAACGGTCGTTCTTTAGCGGGAGGCGCGTGACGGGAGATGGTAAACGCTAAGATAAAGCAGTGCGCTGCCTTTGCGTTCTCCGTCTCCCGTCCAGCATTAAGCGGTAAGGGTTTTCACGCCTTCTGCCGTTCCCAGCAACAACACATCCGCAGGCCGGCAGGCAAACAAACCATTAGTCACCACGCCGGTAATATTATTGATCTGCTCTTCGGTTTTTTGCGGGGTGGCAATCATAAAGTCGTAAACGTCTAAAATGATATTGCCGTTGTCGGTGACGACGCCTTCGCGATAAACCGGATTGCCGCCGAGTTTAACCAGTTCCCGTGCTACATAGCTGCGCGCCATGGGGATGACTTCTACAGGCAGCGGAAAGGCGCCGAGGCGGTCAACCAGCTTGCTGCCATCGGCAATGCAAATGAATTGCTTGCTGGCAGCAGCGACGATTTTTTCGCGGGTCAGGGCGGCGCCGCCACCTTTGATTAGCTCGAGGCGTTCATTCGTCTCGTCGGCGCCGTCGACATACACCGCGATTGTGCCGCAGCTGTTTAACTCCAGTACTTCAATGCCGTGTTTACGCAGGCGCTGGGCCGAGGCTTCGGAGCTGGCGACGGTGCCTTTAATGTCATCTTTAAATTCGGCCAATAGATCGATAAAGAAATTGGCGGTAGAGCCAGTGCCAACACCGATGATTTCACCGTTGAGAATAGCGGGCTTGATGTTGTCGATCGCGGCTTGAGCTACCGCGAGTTTTAGCTCATCTTGTGTCATGGGTGGCCCTTGTTTTGGCTTTGTGGCGAGAGGTGCTGAGCCTGTGATTATAAAATTTGCAGCGTTCAATTGCGAGGTGGATTTCGGATTGAGCGTCGCGAGTGCAGCTATATTCGGAGTGAGTATGGACCTTGAGTGCTCAAGCTACGAGGCTTGGTTGGCCGAATTTAGGTATTTGGCCGAGGATGATGATTTGGTGTGGCTGGTTTCCTCGGCAAAAGGTGCTCACCTCGACGCCTATCGTGCAGGGGTGAGTCCCGCCGAGGAGTTGCAGGTGTTGGCTGATATGGCAGAGTGGCGGGGTTGTGGATGTGGCGGCGGTGGCGGCTAATGCTGCGCTTTGGCTTGAGACGCGGTAGACTTGCCCGCTGGAATTTTAGCGTTGCAGCCACGGCTGGCGTGTTAATGGAGACTGCGTAAAGCGATGCCCCAAAGCTATATAAAGAAAATCCTCAAAGCCCGTGTCTACGATGTGGCGATTGAATCCCCCGTGGATGAAATGCCAATACTGAGCAAGCGCTTGGCTAATAACGTATTGCTTAAGCGCGAAGATTTACAGCCGGTATTCTCCTTTAAGCTGCGCGGTGCTTATAACAAGATGATTAGCCTCACTGAGGAGGAGCGGCGCAAGGGCGTGGTGGCGGCCTCGGCGGGTAATCATGCGCAAGGTTTGGCCTTGGCCGCATTAAAGCTCGGCGTGAAGGCGACAATTGTTATGCCCAAAACCACGCCGCAAATTAAAGTTGACGCGGTGCGCTCCCGCGGCGGCAAAGTCGTTTTGCATGGCGACACTTACGACGAAGCCTCGGTATTTGCCAAGAAGCTTGTCGAAGAAAAAGGCATGGTTTACGTCCACCCCTACGACGACCCAGAAGTTATTGCTGGCCAGGGTACCGTGGGTATGGAAATTCTGCGCCAAGTAACTGGCCCTTTAGATGCCGTCTTTGTGCCCGTTGGGGGCGGCGGTCTCGCGGCTGGCGTAGCGGCGTATATCAAATATGTGCGTCCCGAAGTGAAAGTGATTGCTGTTGAGCCAGAAGATGCTGCCTGCTTAAAGTTGGCGATGGAAAAAGGTCGGCGAGCGATATTGCCCGAGGTGGGTATATTTGCCGATGGCGTTGCGGTGGCACAGATCGGCAAGGAAACCTTTCGGGTGCTCCGCAAGACTATCGATGGTGTTATGACGGCAACTACCGATGAGATGTGTGCGGCAATTAAAGATATTTTTGATGACACCCGCTCAATTGCCGAGCCCGCTGGTGCGCTGGCGCTGGCAGGTTTGAAAAAATACGTTGAGCAAAACGATTGCTCCGGCCAGACCTTGTTGGCAATAGACAGTGGCGCCAATACCAATTTTGATCGCCTGCGTTATATCGCCGAGCGCACCGAGATTGGCGAGCAGCGCGAGGCTATTCTCAGCGTCACCATTCCTGAGCGGGCGGGTAGCTTTAAAAAATTCTGTGCGGCGCTGGGGCGGCGCAATATTACCGAGTTTAACTACCGCTATAGCGATGATCGCGATGCTCAGATTTTTGTTGGGGTGTCGGTGGCGGCGGGCGGCGGCGATCGCAATGAATTGGTTGCAGCGCTACAGCAATTAGATTATCCGGTGGCGGATTTTACCGATAATGAAATGGCCAAGCTCCATATTAGGCACATGGTTGGCGGTCATCGTCCAGCAGCGGTAGAAAATGAGTTGCTGTATCGCTTTGAGTTTCCCGAGCGGCCCGGCGCGCTGATGAATTTCCTGACCAAGCTGGGCAATCGCTGGAATATCTCCCTGTTCCACTACCGCAATCACGGCGCGGCATATGGCCGAGTGTTGGTAGGATTGCAGGCGGTTAATGGTGAGCGCAAGGAAATTGAAGCCTTCCTTGATCAGCTGGCCTATCCCTATCATGAAGAAAGTAATAACCCCGCCTACAAGCTGTTTTTGAGCTAAGTATGGCGGTTAGTGCATACTCCGACCGCGCCGAGGGACGATCATGGTGCGGTCGGTGATAATCACATCTAAGCTAATATCCCAATCATCGATCGGCAGCGCAGAGACCTCTTGGCTGTGATGGGCGATGCCGATCAGCAGTGGTTTTTGCTGTGGTTTGCGATTTTTAAACGCAAAGCAGCGATCGTAAAAACCGCCGCCCATGCCCAATCGCCCGCCATTCTTGTCAAAGCCCGCCAAGGGTACTAACACAATATCCAGTTTGGTCGGTGACCTCGCGTCATAGCGCAAGCCCGCTGGTTCGCCAATACCGTAGCGATTTACGCGCAGCGCTTGGCGGGGGTGGTAGCGCTGAAAGCTCATGTGTTTTTGATCTGCGCAACCAAAGCGGATGCGGGGAAGGTAACAGTTTTTGCCTTGTAAAGCGGCGTGATGCAGCAGCAGAGCGGGAGAGATTTCGCCGTCACTGGCCTGATACGCGGCGACATGACGGGCGCGGCGATAGGCGCGGAGTTTGATGATGCGCTGCATTAATTGCTGGGCGGCCAGTTGCTGCTGGCTGGGTGAAATCTGCCGGCGGCGCGCTCTAAGGCTTTGGCGAAGTTGGTTTTTAAGCGCTGAGTTCATAGTCGCATTATAGCGCCTGAATACATGGTCTGGATAAGCGTTTAGAACTAGGTTTTAGAAAGGAATGTGGAAAAGCCCCAAGATACCGCTGGCCGCGTGGCCCTTGAACCCAGCGGTTCAAGGTGGAGTACTCCGCGAGATCTTTAGGCTTTCCGACAAGCGGACATGCACACGGATCTCGGCTGGAACACTCCGGGTATAAAAGCATCGGCTCAGGGGTCTAGACGGCCTAGCAAATATCCCAGGGTGGCGGTCAGTATAACGCCAGCTTTGGCCCAATAATAGGGCGGGGACGTAAGGGAATTAACTAATATCCAATTGCCGGCAGCGGTGCAGGGTTTCGTCTACTTTGTTGCTGATACGATTTACCGCGCTAGTTTCGGCTTCGCTGGGGGTGGCATTTTTCTTAGCTTGTAGCATTTCATAGCTGATGTTCAGCGCGGCCATAACGGCGATGCGCTCTAGGCCAACAACCTTGCCAGAGGTGCGAATACCGCGCATTTTTTGGTCGAGGAATTGCCCTGCTTGCATTAGCGCGCCCTGTTCTTCTAGGGGGCAGGCAACTTGGTATTCTTTGTCGAGAATTTTGATGACGAGGGTAGGTGTGCTCACGATTCTTTCTCCAGCGCACGCAGCCGCTGAATCATGGATTCAATTTTGGCGCGGGCAATATCGGTTTTTTCGATCAGTTGTTCGCGCTCAGTACGCCAGTGTCTGGCATCGGCTTTTAGTGCGCGGTTTTCTTTGTCTAATTGTTCACACAACTGGACAAGCTCGTCCACTTTTCGTTCCACAAGTTGCAACTGTCGCTCATCCATACTTAGACCGCGTCCGTACCCAGAAAAAGATCAGATTATAGTAGAGTGTGGCTCGTATGCGGGTCAATGCAATTAATCTGAGGCGTAATTGACGGTGGCGAGCCAAAAGTCTTTATTGCTCATCTCATTAGAAATTCGATTTTATGGTGGCGCAGCGCTACCATTGCGAACTTATATGTATTGATGGATTTATTCTCATGGCCGCCAGTTTAGAGCACGACGATCTCGCTAATCTTTTTCTCAGCCTCGGTGCCTTGCAGCCGCCCGCTGAACTACACGGCTATGCCGCGGGTTTTATTTCGGTAGGTGGTCGTTTAGAACAGGACGGCTGGCTGCAACACTGCGTGGATTTGCTGGATTGTGAAGCGCCAAACCCCGAACAGAGTGACGCGCTCTATACAGTGTATTGCACGGCTTTATTGAGTCTAGAGTCCGGTGAAATGGATTTGGAATTACTGCTGCCCGACGACGAGTTTGATCTAGACCAGCGCATTGCCAGTCTTGGTCAGTGGTGCCAGGGCTTTTTGACTGGTTTTGCCATGGCCGGAAAGCAGCAAGCGAGCGATGATAAAAGCTATTCTGGGGAGCTTACCGAGGCGATTAGCGATATTGCCGCCATTGCCCAGGTTTCCGCCGATGAAGGCGATGACGAAGAGGGCGAACAGGATTATTTTGCGGTGAGCGAATACGTGCGCATTGCCGCAATGACGATTTTTGTTGAGTGTAATGCGTCGTCAGTTGGCCATGCTGTGGGTAATACCGACGGCCGTTTGCACTAAATTCTTTGGCCCCAGCCATGGCGTTGCCAGTGGCTGTGATAAGCTCAGCGGTACAATATAGCTGCAGTGTTTTAACTAATGATGAGAGCCCCATGACGATAAGCATGCAGGAATTTGCCCGCCGCCGGAAAAATTTAATGGCTTCGATGGAGCCGGGCAGTATCGCTATTGTCCCTGCGGCCAAAATGGTGAGCCGTAATAGCGACACCGAATACCCCTTTCGTCAAGACAGTGATTTTTATTATCTCAGCGGGTTTGATGAACCGGATGCGGTATTGGTGTTGCTGCCTGGTCGCGCCAATGGCGAAGTGGTGTTGTTTTGCCGCGACCGCGATCCGGCCATGGAGTTGTGGACGGGTTACCGCGCTGGTCCAGAAGGTGCTTGTGCCAAGTATGGTGCCGATGACGCCTTCCCTGTAGCGGATATTGACGATATTCTGCCGGGGCTATTAGAAGGGCGTCAGCGGGTCTATTACGCCATGGGCCGCCACACCGAATTTGACCAGCAAGTGATGCAGTGGGTGAATGTGATTCGCTCTAAGGTGCGCACCGGCGCCCAGCCTCCGGGGGAGTTTTTGGATCTGGATCACCACCTGCATGATCTGCGTTTGTATAAATCTGCCGCGGAGCTAAAAGTGATGCGCCGCGCCGGAGAAATTTCGGCAGAGGCCCATTGCCGGGCAATGCGCCTGTGTCGTCCCGGTGTCTTTGAATATCAGTTGGAGGCCGAAATACTCCACGAATTTGGCCGCAATGGTGCCCGTTATCCCGCCTACAGTACGATTGTTGGCGCCGGTAAAAATGGCTGTATTCTGCATTATGTGGAAAATAGCTGCGAGATTCGCGACGGCGATTTGGTTTTGATTGATGCCGGTTGCGAGCTGCATTACTACGCGGCGGATATTACCCGCACCTTCCCAGCCAATGGCCGTTTTTCGCCAGAGCAGCGCGCCCTCTACGAGGTGGTGTTGGATTCTCAAAAAGCCGCGATTGCCACGATTAAAGCCGGCAATCACTGGAATCAGGCTCATGATGCCACCGTGCGCGTGATTACTGCGGGCTTGGTTAAGCTAGGTCTGCTCAGTGGTGAAGTTGACGTCTTAATTGCCAGTGAAGCTTACCGCCCCTTTTATATGCATCGCGCCGGCCACTGGCTGGGTATGGATGTGCACGATGTGGGCGATTATAAAGTTGGCGGTGAGTGGCGGGTGCTGGAAGAGGGTATGGTGATGACCGTCGAACCAGGTATTTATGTGGCGCCAGATAATCTCAATGTCGACGCCAAGTGGCGAGGCATTGGCATTCGCATTGAAGACGATGTTGTCGTTACCAAAACCGGCTGCGAGATATTAACTTCGGCGGTGCCTAAGGACGCTGATGAAATTGAAGCGCTGATGGCGGAGGCCCGACTTGCCGCACACTGATTACGATGTGGTTATTGCTGGCGGCGGCATGGTTGGCGCCAGTCTGGCCTTGAGTCTCTATGTCCATAGTGGCGGAAAACTCCGTGTGTTGGTAGTTGAGAGTTTTGCTTTGCCACCCTTGGCGGAGTCTGGTGTGCCAGCTTATCGGCCGAGTTTTGATGCCCGCGCCACGGCATTGTCCTTTGGTAGTCAGCAAATTTATCAGGAGCTTGGTGTTTGGTCTCTGTTGAATGAGCATCTGAGTACTATCTCTCAAGTACATGTGTCAGACCGGGGTCACTTTGGCAGTGTGCTGATGACCGCCGAAAGTCAGGGCTGGCAAGCCTTGGGTTATGTGGTTGAAAACATGTGGTTGGGCAATGTCTTGCTCAATCATTTACGGCAACATACTAATATTGAATTTTTATCGCCAGCCAAGGTTAGTGGTATTCAGATCGCCGACGGCTATGCAAATTTGACGATACTCGACGGTGAAGCGTCTCGCGATATTACGAGCCAGTTGGTGGCGGTGGCCGATGGCGCAGAGTCAGGTTTGCGCGCTCAGTTGGGTATTTCGGCAACGGTTGCTGACTATCATCAGGTCGCGGTCATTGCCAATGTGGCCACTGAGCGGCCCCACAATGGCTGCGCCTTTGAGCGCTTTACCGAGCGTGGCCCGCTGGCATTGCTACCGTTGGTTAATGATGGCAGCGGCGAATCGCGCTCGGCCTTGGTGTGGACCTTCCCCGAGAATATGGCAGAGGAGGTCATGGCTTGGTCGGAGTCGGAATTTTTGGCCGAATTACAGCGCAATTTTGGCTACCGTTTGGGGCGATTGCAAAAAGTCGGGCAGCGGGCCTCCTTCCCGCTGCAATTAATGCAGGCCGACGAGCAGGTGCGGCGGCAAGTAGTGGTGTTGGGTAACGCTGCGCATTCATTGCACCCCGTGGCAGGGCAGGGCTTTAACTTAGCGCTGCGCGATGTGGATTGCCTGAGCCGCATGCTGGCAATGGCGCAGCGCGAGGGCCGCGACTTGGGCAGCTTGGGTTTATTGCAGGGCTATGTCGCGAGTCAGGAAGTGGACCAGCGCGTGACCACGGCGTTTTCCGATCAGCTTACCGGTATTTTCAGCAACCGGCAGCCGGTGCTGAGTGTGGTGCGCAATTTGGGTTTATTGTTATTAGATGTCACGCCAGCGGCTAAGTCGCGGTTTGTGGCCCGAGCTGCGGGCATTATGCCCGGTTCGTCAGCGGAGTCTTGGTAATGTCGGCAAGCATAGCTGAATTTGATCTAATCATTGTTGGCGCTGGCTTGGCGGGGGCTGCACTGGCCGTGGCGCTGGCGGATTTGCCACTCAAAATTGCGCTGGTTGAGGGGCAGGCTGTGCGCGACGGCTGGCCGCCGTTGGAAGAGAGCGTAGTCGATTACGACGCCCGGGTGAGCGCGCTCACCGAAGGTTCGCGGGAGTTTCTCGAGCAGCTTGGGGTGTGGTCTGAGATTAGTGGTCGCCGAGTCTGTGCCTACACCGATATGGAGGTGTGGGACGGCGAGGGCACAGGGCGTATTCACTTTGCCGCCAGCGAAGTGAAGCGCGCTGCGCTGGGGCATATTGTTGAAAATCGCCTGCTCAATGCTGCGCTGATTAATCATCTGCGAGAATTGGCGGGGGTGAAATGCTATTTTGCCTGCCCAGTGGCGGCGATGGAGCAGCAAAGCGGCGGCGTGGCGCTAAGCTTGGCCGATGGCCGCGTGCTGCGCAGCCCCGTGGTGGTTGCCGCCGATGGCGCCAATTCGCGAATTCGCGACTGGGCCGGCTTTGTAACCCGCGAGTGGGATTATCATCATCACGCGATTGTGGCGACCATTGAAACCGCAGAGGGCCATAAGAATACCGCGTGGCAGCGTTTTCAGCCTGAGGGGCCGCTGGCATTCCTGCCCTTGCCTGATACGGCGGGCGAGCAGCGTTATTGCTCCATTGTGTGGTCGGCGCTGCCCGAGCAGGCCGAGCAATTAATGGCCATGGATGACGACGCCTTTTGTCGGGAGCTGGGCGCCAAGTTTGAGCATCGCTTGGGGAATATTGTGGCCTGTAGTCGGCGAGTAAGTTTTCCGCTGCGCCAGCGCCATGCCGCCGATTATGTGAGCGGAGGGATCGTGTTGCTTGGCGATGCCGCGCATACCATTCACCCCCTTGCCGGCCAAGGAATAAACCTCGGTTTTCAAGATGCCATGGTATTGGCTGAGGAGTGTCGTCGTGCCTGTGAGCGGGGCCTAAGCCTCACCGACTCCGGCGCTTTATCGCGTTATCAGCGCCGTCGCAAAGGCGGTAATTTGGCGATGATGGCCATGATGGAAGGCTTTCAGCATTTATTTGAGACCCCAGTTATGCCCCTGCGTTTGCTGCGTAACACCGGCATGACTTGGCTGAATAAGGCGCTGCCTTTAAAGCGACAGATTATCGCAAAAGCGATGGGCATTTCTGGGCCGCTGTGATGTTGCAGTAGGCTTGACGGGGCGGTAGACGCAAAGAGGTGCCGGAAGACGGGCGTGGGTGTTACGCCTAAGCTTGTATCGCTATACCTTGTTAATTTTGAATTATCAACGGAAGTCATTGAGAATTTTAATGATAATAATTATCATCTACGCCCGAGTTTGATATGAGAGGCGTTGATGATGTTTAGAATCGCGGCACGGCTAGTAACAATTTTGGTAGTAGTGGGTTTAGCCGCCTGCGGTCGCAATACGCCTCCCGCCGACAGTGCGACAGGTCCCGAACTCGTCGTGTACAGCTCGCGCATTGAACAGCTCATCAAACCTATTTTTGACGACTTTACCAAAGAAACTGGCATTCGCATTCGCTATGTCACCGATGAAGCCGGCCCGCTGTTGGCGCGGATGCGCGCTGAGGGCGAAAACTCCCCCGCTGATATGCTGATTACCGTCGACGCCGGCAACTTATGGCAGGCGGCGGAGTTAGGTGTGTTAGCGCCAATTGAGTCGGCAAGCCTCAAGGCCAATGTGCCCCCAGCGCTGCGCGATGAGCGGGGGCGTTGGTATGGCGTTTCCATTCGGGCGCGCACCATTGTTTACGCCTCTGATAGGGTTAAGCCGGAAGAGCTGTCGACCTATGAAGATCTTGCCAGCGAGCAGTGGTCTGGTCGCCTGTGTTTGCGCACCGCAAAAAAGGTCTACAACCAATCCTTAGTAGCTAGTTTGATCGTCGCCCTAGGTAAGGAAAAGGCCGAAGAGGTTGTTAGCGGCTGGGTGGATAATTTAGCGGTGGCGCCGTTTTCGAGTGACAATAAAGTTATTGAGGCGATTGATGCCGGTCAGTGTGATGTCGGTTTAGTGAATACCTATTATTTGGCCAGAATGCTGGGCGATGACCCCAGTTTAGCCATTGGTTTGTTTTGGGCGAATCAACAGGGTGAAGGTGCTGCTGGACGAGGTGTGCACGTCAATATTTCGGGCGCGGGTGTAACCAAGGCTAGCAAGCATAAGGCCGAAGCACAGCGTCTGCTGGAGTGGATGTCTGGGCCGGCGGCGCAATTTGATTTTGCGAGTTTAAATCAAGAGTACCCTGTTAATGATGCGACCGAGCCATCGGCCCTGATTCAGCAGTGGGGTAGTTTTAGTGCTGACACCATGCCAATTGGCGAGGCCGGTCGCTTGCAAGGCGAGGCTATCAAAATGATGGACCGCGTGGGTTATCGCTAAGTGCAGAGCTCAGGGTTGGTGATGACGGCCACACCGCAGCGGGGTGTGAGTGCGGCGGTGTGGCTATTGCGCGGCGTTGGTCTGCTGGCTGTGCTGGGCGTGCTAGCGCCGATTTTGGTGATAGTGCTGAGCTGGTCGTCTGAGCAAACCGATATTTGGCAGCATTTAATTGCCACCCAATTGGGCGGTCTGCTGGCCAATACGCTGACTTTGTTGGTGGGGGTGGGCATCTCGGTAAGCGTGCTGGGCATCGCATTGGCGTGGTTTACGGTGATGTGTGACTTTCCTGGGCGAGCCTGGTTTGAGTGGCTGTTGATGCTGCCCATGGCGGTGCCGGCTTATGTTATGGCCTTTGTTACTCTCGGTTTCTTTGACTTTGGTGGCCCCCTGCAGAGTTTTTTGCGGGCTAATGTTGGCCAAGCCTATGGCAGTGTGGATGTGCGCAGCGAGCTCACGGTGATTGTGGTGTTTTCGCTGGTGCTCTACCCCTATGTGTATATGTTGGCGCGCAGCGCATTTTTGTCCCAGAGCAGTGATACCATCGAAGCCGCGCGGGTTTTAGGCTGTAACGGCTGGCAGGCATTTTTTCGTGTTGCTCTGCCAATGGCGCGGCCTGCCATTATTGCGGGGGTGAGTTTGGCCTTGATGGAAACTCTTGCCGATTTTGGCACGGTGGCCATTTTTAATTACGACACCTTTACTACCGCTATTTATAAATCCTGGTTTGGTTTTTTTAATTTGCAGGCTGCGGCCCAGTTGGCCTCTATTTTGTTGCTGTTTGTGGCGCTGACCCTGTTTGCTGAGCGCCGCTCGCGGGGCGGCCGCCGCTTTGTGCAGGGCGCTCGGCTGCAACATCGTTTTCGTTTTGCCGTCGCGCCATTCACCGCGTGGTTAATGACCTTGGTGTGCAGTCTAGTTTTACTCCTAGCGTTTCTATTGCCAGTAGTGCAATTAGTGTCGTGGGCCGTCGCCGCGGGATCGGCGCAGTTGGATCGCCGTTTTTTTGAATTATTACAACACTCGCTGTCGCTAGCTGGTCTGGCGGCCCTAATTACGGTGGCGCTGGCCCTCGTACTGGCCTTTAATCGCCGGCAAAAGAGCCGGCTTAGTTCAATCTTTGGCTCGGCGCAATTGGGCTATGCTCTGCCCGGCTCGGTGTTGGCGGTCGGTATTATGCTGTCCTTCACCTATATTGATAATCAGTTTTTAATACCACTGCAGCGGCTGTTTGGGATGACGCCAGCGCCGGTGCTCGTGGGCTCTTTGCTGACCCTGTTGGCCGCGTATTGGATTCGCTTTTTGGCAGTCGCGAGTGGCCCGCTGGAGTCGGGTTTGGAGCGCATTCGGCCGAGCTTGCCTGAGGCGGCGCGCACCTTGGGCGCTAGTGGTGGCGCGCTAGTGTGGCGGATTTATTTGCCGATGCTGCGACCAGGTTTGTTAACTGCAGCAGTACTGGTATTTGTCGATGTAATGAAAGAAATGCCTGCTACCCTGTTATTGCGACCCTATGGTTGGGATACCTTGGCGGTACGAATATATGAAATGACGTCTGAGGGCCAGTGGCAGCTTGCGGCACTGCCCGCATTGGCGCTGGTAGCGGCGGGATTAATACCTGTGATAATCAGTATCCGTCAAAGTCGTCACTGAGCACTTTGTATTTATCGGCAGCGGCGTTAAAATGCGCCCATCTTACGCCTACGTTTTAGAGGACGGCCTTAAATGAGCAATACCCCCAGCGAATTGAAATACGCTAGCACCCACGAGTGGGCCCGTCTTGAGTCAGACGGCACGGTTACCGTGGGCATTAGTCACCACGCTCAGAACGCACTAGGTGATGTCGTGTTTATCGACCTGCCGGAAGTGGGCGCTGAATACTCTGCCGGTGATGAAGCCGCGGTAGTTGAGTCGGTGAAGGCGGCGTCGGATATATACGCGCCGGTGTCTGGCGAAATAATCGAAGTGAACGAAGCCCTTGATGAAAGCCCCGAGACGGTAAACGAATACCCGTATAGCGATGGTTGGTTTTTCCGCATTCAGCCTTCGGATCTTAGCGAGCTGGATAATTTGCTCGACGCCGAAGCCTACGACGAGCAGTGCGACGAGTAATCTCGCCCGCGTTTGTGTTGCAGTGACTAAGCGGCCATTGGCCGCTTAGTTATAAAAATAATAATTTGTTAGGATCGCCGCGTTTTTACCGCAAGCTAATCACTGGCCAGCCGGCCTCAACGGCGTAATCGCGCAGTTTGTCGTCGGGGTCGACAGCAACGGGTTTGTCCACTACCTTGAGCAGCGGTAAATCATTGTGAGAGTCGCTGTAAAAGTAACTGCCGTCCAAGTTTTTATTGTTGGCTGCTAGCCATTCTTCTAAACGCTGAACTTTACCGCTTTGAAAACAGGGAGTGCCCGTGGGCTTGCCGGTATAGCGACCGTCGATGATTTCGGCTTCGCTGGCGAGCAGGGTGTCAATCCCGAGCGCGGCGGCAATGGGCGCCGTGACGAAACTATTGGTCGCGGTAATAATCATAAGAAAGTCGCCGGCATCGCGATGTTGCTTGATCAGTGCGTCGGCTTTGGGCAGGCGCAACGGCGCAATGTATTTGGCCATGAAGGTTTGGTGTAGCTTATTTAGCTCGGCGCTGGAAAAGCGGCTCAAGGGAGCTAGCGCAAAACTTAGGTAGGCGTGTATATCTAAGCCGCCCTGTTGGTATTGGCGGTAAAACTCGTCGTTCTGTTGTTGAAACTCAGCGCTGTCGACAATGCCCTCGCTGGTTAAGAACTCCCCCCAAGCGTGGTCGCTATCGCCGCCGAGTAGGGTGTTGTCGAGGTCAAAAATTGCCAGTGCCATAGTAGATTGTTTTCCAAGGGGTCAAGGTCGTTATACAGTCCGCTAGCATAGCGTCTGCGGGCGGCTATTTCACCTTTCCTCGAGAGACTTAGCTTGGTGAATTCCCAGTGTGGTCAATTTGTGGAACAATAGAAAACAGACATAAAATCAAACCTGTAGGTGAGCTCGTGATAGATTCGGATGGATTCCGCCCAAATGTTGGCATCGTGCTTGCGAATGAGTGCGGCCAAGTTTTGTGGGCGCGCCGAGTTGGTCAGAGCGCTTGGCAATTTCCCCAAGGTGGCATCCATGAGGGTGAGTCGCCAGAAGCGGCCCTGTATCGCGAGTTATACGAGGAGGTCGGCCTGCGCGAAGAAGATGTCGATATGCTGGCCTGCACGCGCGGCTGGTTGCGTTATCGTTTGCCGCAACGCTTGATTCGCCGTGAAAACAAGCCTCTGTGTATTGGCCAAAAGCAAAAGTGGTTTCTACTGCAAATGAAAACCGACGATGCCAAAGTGAGCTTCGATTGCGGTGATAAAGCCGAATTTGATCACTGGCAGTGGGTGAGCTACTGGTATCCGCTGGGCCAGGTGGTAGCATTTAAACGCGAAGTTTACCGTCGCGCTATGAAAGAGTTGGCGCCGCGTCATGCCCGTTTAGTTAAAGACAGCGGCCATGGTCTTGGTGACTTGCGATGATGCTTGAAGCGCTACGCAGTATAGTCCAGGCGGTAAACGCGGCTGACGATCTGCAATCGGCGCTAGATATTATCGTTACCCGTATTGCCGAGGTAATGAATACTGAAGTGTGCACGGTTTATTTGCGAGACCCAGATACCAAGCGTTTAATTTTTATGGCTAACCAAGGTCTTAATCCCGAGCTGATTGGCAAGGTGAGTCTTGGGCCCGACGAGGGTTTGGTGGGTTTAGTGGCACGTAGGGAGGAGCCGGTAAACCTCGATCACGCCGAGAAACACCCCAACTTCTTGTTTCTACCCGGTATAGGTGAAGAGCATTATCACTCCTTTCTCGGGGCGCCAATTATTCATCAGCGCTCGGTGATGGGGGTGTTGGTTGTTCAGCAAAAAGATAGCCGCCGCTTTGATGAAGATGAAGAAGCCTTTCTAGTGACCATGTCGGCGCAGTTGGCTGGGGTAATTGCTCACGCCCGCGCGACCGGTTCGATCAATACTGCTCAGAACACCGTGGGTGCCACTGCATCGTTCAAGGGTATTGCCGGTGCCACTGGCGTGGCGATTGGTCAAGCGGCGGTAGTGGTGCCAATGGCCGAGTTACATTCAGTGCCGCGCCGTCAATGCGACGATGTGGCGGCGGAGTTAAAGGCCTTTACCGCTGCACTGGATGCGGTGCGCAGTGATATTCGTGCACTTAGTGATAAATTACTCACCCAGCTGCCCGCCGACGAACACGCACTGTTTGATGTTTATTTGCGGATTATGGACGATGGTGCCTGGGTGGCCGAAGTCGTTGAAAAAATTGAGGGCGGGGAGTGGGCTCAGGGTGCATTGAGTCAGGTTATGTCCAGTCATATTCGCGCCTTTGAAATGATGGAAGACACCTATTTTAAAGAGCGCGCCACGGATATAAAGGATTTGGGTCGGCGGGTTTTGTCCTATCTGCAGGCTAACGATATCGAGCCGCCAGATTATCCTGAAAGAACAATCTTGGTCGGTGAAGAGCTCACTGCGTCGATGCTTGGTGAAGTTCCCCGCGAAAAGCTGGTTGGCATGGTGTCGGTGCGGGGTTCGAGTAATTCCCATGTGGCGATATTGGCTAGGGCCATGGGTATTCCTACGGTGATGGGGGCGAGCGACTTGCCCTATACCCAAATCGAAAACGCCAATCTGATTGTCGACGGCTATTCGGGTTACGTTCACTATAATCCGACTCCCGAAGTGTATGAGCATTTTCGCTCAGTCTCTGAGGAAGATCACGCCCTGAATCAGGGCTTGGAAGCCTTGCGCGATTTGCCCAGCGAAACCTTAGACGGTCACCGCATGCCGCTGTGGGTTAATACCGGTTTGATGGCGGATGTTGCCCGCTCTCTGGATCGAGGCGCCGAAGGGGTGGGTCTATACCGCACCGAGATTCCTTTTTTGCTGCGCGAGCGCTTTCCCAGCGAAGAGGAGCAGCGCGTAATTTACCGCGAGCAGCTGCTGGCGTTTGCGCCACTGCCGGTCACTATGCGGACTTTGGATATCGGCGGCGACAAAGCCTTACCGTATTTCCCGATTGACGAAGAAAACCCCTTTTTGGGGTGGCGAGGAATCAGGGTGACCTTGGATCATCCAGAAATATTTCTCGTTCAGGTCCGCGCGATGCTTAAGGCCAGTGAAGGCTTAAATAATTTGCGCATTATGTTGCCAATGATCAGCAATGTGCAGGAAGTGGATGAGGCCCTAGAGTTGGTGCGCAGGGCTTACGAAGAGTTGTTGGAAGACGGGTGGGATATTAATCTGCCACCGATTGGGGTCATGGTTGAAGTGCCTGCAGCGGTTTATCAGGCGCGGCAATTGGCGCGGCGGGTCGATTTTTTGTCGGTGGGCTCAAATGATTTAACCCAGTATTTGCTGGCAGTTGATCGCAATAACACCCGAGTTGCCGATCTTTATCACGCCTATCATCCGGCAGTTTTAAATAGTTTGCAGCAGGTTGTCGACGCCGCGCATGCCGAGGGTAAACCAGTAGGAATTTGCGGAGAGTTGGCCGGAGATCCTGCGGCAGCCTTGATCTTGATGGCGATGGGTTACGATATGCTGTCGATGAACGACAATAGCTTGTTGCGGGTTAAGGCGGTTATTCGCAGCTGTCGTTTTGAGGATTTACAGGGTCTGCTCGATGGGGTGATGCTGGTAGATACTGCCGACGAGGTTAAGGCTCAGCTGCGCAAAGCCATGATTAATATTGGCATGGAGCGTTTGCTACAGCAGACGTCAGGTGGCGTTTAGTACCGTTGGCGCTAAGCTGTGGGTTTGGTGGCAAAGTGCTTTAGGGATTGCGGCTGTAAAAAATCGGCTTGCTGGGGGGCGGTATTATAAATTTGCTCCCAAAAGTCCCAGTGGCCGTCTAGGCCGAGGCTAACGATGCTGCTGGAGCGGGTCCCGTAGCCGAGGTCTTTGGCAATTACAAAGCGGCTAGATAAAGTACGGTGTATTGCCTCCTCATGATGGCCGCTGCTGCTAGGGTCTTGCAGCATGCTTAGAAGCCTCTGGTGTTCTGCGCCTTGCGTTAATGCAGCATTCATATCGCGTTCCCCCTTCATCGTTTTTTCATTGCGACTACTCTGCGGGATATTGCCAATGGCGTGAGTGCCGGGCGGTAGTAACTGCCAACTTGGCTCCATATTGTTGCTGTAGCCCAGCTCTAGGCCATCAAAGGCGATAAAGTTAAAGGGCCGATACTTGGCTTTTTCGAGTTCTAATCGTGCAAGGTGGCTGCGGGTATCGTCATTGCTGAGTAGAAAGTTTTTGACGAGATCGCCACGACTGCGATCGCCACGAGCTTCAACTTCGCGAAGATTTGTAACGGCGGCGAAGCGACCGTTGCGGCTAACGCCCAGCCAGCTACCGCCATATTCGAGATCGCGGCCAGCTAAAATTTGTGGGTAATCTGGCCAGAAGTCGGCGGCGAGGGTGGGGCGTGAATAAAATTCGTCACGATTAGCGGCAATAATGAGTGGCTGGTCTGGCAGCTTTTGCCAAGACAATAAAATCAGGCACATGGACACTACGCTGTTGTTTGTAAGTGGAGCTGGTCATAATAGCAGCTTTGCGCGAAGTCGAGGTGGTCTATGGTAGTGCTGATATATCTTGGGGTCGGCGCTATTGCTGGTTTTGCTGCAGGATTATTTGGCGTGGGTGGTGGCTTGGTGATTGTGCCAGCGCTGGTGGTTTGTTTTGCAGTTTTGGCTGTTCCGGAAAATATTTCGATGCAGCTGGCGGTGGGGACATCCTTGGCCGCCATCGTGGTTACTTCGCTTAGCTCGGTGCGGGCACATCACAAAATGGGCAATATCGACTGGTTGAGCTGGCGCGGTTTGGCGCCGGGTATTGCGCTTGGCGTGATGCTGGGGGTTACCATCGCGAGCGCCCTGTCAGCAGAGTCATTAAAACTCGCTTTTGGGGTTTTTTCCCTGCTTATTGCTGCGTATATGGGGTTGGCAGTGCAGCCGCGAGCAACAAGGCAGCTGCCAGGTGTGGCGGGGCTGTTGCCGGTGGGCGTGGGAATTGGTTTTTTTTCCGCGCTATTTGGCGTGGGCGGCGGTTCCTTGAGCGTACCCTACTTGACTTGGTGCAATATGCGAATGCAGGCAGCAGTAGCGACGTCAGCGGCCTGCGGGGTGCCGATTGCTATTGTGGGTGCAATGAGCAATATGGTGGCGGGTTATGGTCATGAAAGTTTGCCTGCCTACAGCACCGGTTTTGTGTATTGGCCTGCGTTAATGGGTTTGGTTTTACTGAGCGCGCCCTGCGCCAAATGGGGCGCGCAACTCGCTCAGCGGTTATCGGCGGTGCATTTGCGTCGCGCATTCGCGGGGTTTTTATTGGTGGTTGGAAGTCAGTTTATTTGGGGAGCACTGTAGGGCATGTTGAGACATCCTGATATCGATCCGGTTGCGTTGCAGCTTGGACCACTTTCGATACATTGGTACGGGCTTATGTATTTGGCAGGTTTTGCCGCCGCGTGGTTTCTGGCTAAGCGTCGCAGTCACCAGCCATGGAGTCCTCTCAATGAAGCCCAAGTAGAGGATTTAATTTTCTACGGTGCAGTTGGGGTAATCTTGGGTGGTCGGTTTGGCTATGTGATGTTTTATAATTTCCCTCAATTTTTACAGGATCCGCTGTGGCTGTTTCGGGTCTGGGAGGGAGGGATGGCCTTCCATGGTGGCTTACTAGGCGTGATAATTGCGGTGGCGCTATACGCCCGAAAAATTAAAGTGCCGGTGGTGTCGCTCTGGGATTTTATTGCGCCGTTGGCGCCAATTGGCTTGGGGCTGGGTCGCATCGGTAATTTCATCGGCCAGGAATTGTGGGGGCGGCCGACCGATGGCTCGTGGGGAATGCTGTTCCCGCGCGACCCATCGCAATTGCCTCGGCACCCTTCGCAGCTTTATCAGTTTGCTCTAGAGGGCGTGTTGTTATTTGTGATTTTATTTTTCTTTACCCGTAAACAGCGGCCGCCCCTGGCGGCGGGTGCACTGTTTTTGCTGTGTTACGGAAGTTTCCGCTTTGTGGTGGAGTTTGTTCGTGAGCCCGACCGCCATATTGGCTTCGATGCACTGGGTTGGCTTACGCGGGGGCAGGAATTATCGCTGCCTATGATTATAATTGGCGGATTTTTACTGGCGTTGGCGTATAAGCGCAGCGCAGCCAATGGTAAGGCGGGGAAATAATATGCAGCAGTATCTCGATTTGTTGCGAGATGTTCGTGACAACGGCACCGACAAAGGTGATCGCACTGGGGTGGGTACGCGTTCGGTGTTTGGTCGCCAGCTGCGCTTTGATCTGCAGCAGGGCTTCCCGCTGATGACCACCAAAAAAGTGCATTTGCGCAGTATTATTTGCGAGTTAATTTGGTTTTTGCAGGGCAGTTGCGACAATAACTGGCTGCGCGAGCGGGGCGTATCTATTTGGAATGAATGGGCCCTAGAAAATGGCGATTTAGGACCTATTTACGGCAAGCAGTGGCGCAGTTGGGCCTGTCCTGACGGTAGCACTATCGATCAAATTAGCGAAGTTATCGACATGATTCGTCGCAAGCCCGATTCGCGGCGCTTGTTGGTGAATGCTTGGAACCCAGCAGATCTTCCCGATGAGTCGCTAAGCCCGCAAGAGAATGCGCGTCGTGGTCGCGCGGCGCTGCCGCCCTGCCACACTTTATTTCAGTTTTATGTCGCCAATGGTCGGCTGTCTTGTCAGCTCTATCAGCGCAGTGCGGATCTATTTCTGGGGGTGCCTTTCAATATCGCCAGCTATGCTTTACTAACGCACATGATCGCCCAGCAGTGTGATTTGGATGTTGGCGATTTCGTGCATACCTTTGGTGATTGCCACCTCTATCAAAATCATCTAACCGACGAAATCGTTGAAGAGCAGCTCCGGCGCAGGCCAAGGCCTCTGCCAAAGCTTGTGATAAAACGGCGGCCTGAATCAGTGTTCGACTACGACTTTGAAGATTTTGAGTTTGCGGGTTACGAGCCTTATCCGGGTATAAAAGCGCCTATCGCTGTTTGATGTTGGGGAATTCATGTCTGTAAGTATTTCGATGATTGTCGCGATGGCGAATAACCGCGTGATAGGTGTGAACAATGAGTTGCCTTGGCACTTGCCGGCAGATCTCAAGCATTTTAAGGCGACAACCATGGCCAAGCCAATTGTGATGGGGCGCAAGACGTGGGAGTCCATCGGCAGGCCATTGCCGGGGCGGCGCAATATTGTGGTGAGTCGGCAAGCCGATTATGTTGCAGAAGGCGCTGAGGTGGTCGCCAGTGTGGACGCGGGGATTACTTTGGCGACAGCGCACGCAATGGCGGCGGATTTGTCGGAAATTGTGATAATTGGCGGCGAGACGATATACCGCAGTGCACTGGCGCAAGCCCAAAAAATCTATTTAACCGAGGTCGATGTCAGTCTAGATGGCGACGCTTGGTTTCCCGAATTGTCAGAAAATGAGTGGAAAGAGACCGCTAGAGAGTGTTACCCCGTAACAAATTCTGAGAGCTTGGCCTATAGCTTTGTCACTTTGCAGCGAATTTCCGTTGAGTAGCAAGTAATTTGTACAAATAACAAACAGAGCTTAGGTGCCGCAGTGGCATAGAGCTCCTTATTGAACGTTACTCAAAAAATAAATATTGTTACCTTAGTTCTCGAATTTGTAACGCATCAACCCAGCAAGAAGGCAATATCTTTTATATTACGAAACATTTAGTTTTCTCGTTGATTCTTACGTTTGCTCATGATTAAAATAAGCTCCGCTGTATGAAAGCACGGTCTTACGACTGGCCGTACGGCTGAACAAGATAATAAGCTCTGCTTTCACTAAACGTCCCAAATAGGAAAAGCAATTCCCATGAAAACGCAACGATTGAAGACAATCGCGCTAGCGGTCGGTATGGCTGTTGGTATGCTGGCTGTGTCGCCGGCCTACTCAGCTGATACTACTGCTGGGCAAGATCCTGCGGCAGCACAACTGCCACCCCCTAAACCACTGATTCCTGTAAGCAAGGTTCTTGAAGTAGGTCAAAAAAGAACTGCAGCAGCGAAAAAGTCACAAATTAAAATCGACCGTCTGGCAGCAGATACTGGTGATTTGCTACAAGACTACAAGATCGTAATGAAGCAAGTAGATGGTTTGCGCATCTACAACGGTCGTCTTGAAAAACAAATTGCAGGTCAGTTACGCCGTATTGCTAGTCTGGAAAAGTCAGTTGACGAAGCAACGATCATTCAGCGTCAAATTACACCTTTGTTGATGCGTATGATCGATGGTCTTGAACAGTTCGTTAGTCTGGACGTGCCTTTCCACATCGATGAGCGTAAAGAGCGTGTTGAGTTCCTGCGCAGCAATATGGATCGCTCAGATATCACCATCGCTGAGAAATTCCGTCAGGTTCTTGAAGCATACAAAATCGAGAACGAATACGGTCGTAAAATTGATAGCTACAAAGGCGTAGCGCTTGTTGCTGGTTCTGAGCGTGATGTTAATTTCTTGCGTATTGGTCGCATTGGTTTGATGTATCAAACTACCGATGGCGAGCAGTCTGGCGCTTGGGATCAAGACAAGCGTAGCTGGGTTGAATTGGATGCTGGCGACTACCGCGGCGCGATCCAAAAGGGTCTGCGTATTTCGAATAAGCAGGCATCTATCGATATTATGAAACTCCCGATTCCTGCTCCGGAGGCTGCTAAATAATGAAACGTAATCTATTTAACGCCGCAGTGCTTGCGTTTAGCGGTATGATTGCCGTTGCAGCTATGCCGGCTATGGCAGAAGATGCCAAGTCCCTAGATGAACTTCTGAAAATGGTTGAACAAGGCCGTGTTTCAGAAATTCGCGAACACAGAGAGCGCGAACAGCGTTTTGCCGCTGCTCGTTACGACCAGCAAAAAACACTGGACGAAGCTAAGCGCACTTTGGCAGCAGAAGAAAAGCGTTCTTCGGATCTTGAGAAAACCTTCGAAGAAAACGAGACCGTGATCACTGAGCGTCAGCGTACGCTTAAAGAACGTCTGGGTACCCTGACTGAATTGTTTGGTCACCTGACATCTACAGCTGGTGATTTGCGCTCTAACTTCCAGTCATCACTCATTAGTATTCAGTTCCCACAGCGTGAACAGTTTATCGATGATTTGATCGCTAAAATGTCTGGTGCTGAAGAGCTGCCTAGCATTGAAGAAATTGAACGCGTTTGGTTCGAACTTCAGCGTGAAATGACTGAGTCTGGTCGCGTTGTTAAATTCCGCACTACTGTAACCAGTGCTGGCGGCGAGAAGAGCGAGCAGGACGTTGTCCGTGTTGGTACCTTCAACGCTGTTAATAGCGAAGGTGAATACCTGCAGTACATCGCAGAGAATGGCACCTTGGCTGTACTGTCTCGTCAACCTACTCGCTACATGAGCTGGGCAGAAGATTTGGCTGGCGCTTCGTCAGGCATGCATCCCTTTGGTATCGACCCTACAGGTCCTACCGGTGGTTCATACTTGGCCGCTTTGATTGATAGCCCGACTTTAACCGAGCGTTGGCACCAAGGTGGTGTGGTTGGTTACGTTATCAGTGCCGTTGGTGCTCTGGCTATGCTGATCGCTATTTGGCGCTTGATTGTTCTTTCAATCGAAGACATGAAAGTTAACAGCCAGCTGAAAACTAAGAAAGCCAATAGCAATAACAGCCTTGGTCGTGTGTTGAAAGTCCATGAAGATAATCCAAGCATGGATCCAGAGACTCTGGAGCTGAAACTGTCAGAAGCAATTCTGAAAGAAACTCCGCGCTTAGAGAACTCGCTCAACTTGCTGAAAATTATTGCCGCAGTTGCCCCGCTACTGGGTCTGCTGGGTACCGTAACCGGTATGATTATCACCTTCCAGGCCATCACCATCTTTGGTGCTGGTGATCCAAAAGCAATGGCTGGCGGTATCTCTGGTGCACTGGTAACTACTGTACTCGGTCTGGTGGTAGCGATCCCAACAGTTCTGCTGCACACATTTGTGAGCGGTCGGGCCAAGAAGATTATCCATGTTCTTGACCAGCAAACTACGGGCATCATTGCCGAACACACGGAAGGTCACGCGGGGAATTAAGCGATGTACCTACTGAATGAATGGGCGGAGATAATTCGACGATTCATGGATGCAGGCGGCGACGTTCTTTGGGCCATCGCCGGCCTGACTTTCCTGATGTGGACTCTCGCTCTTGAAAGACTTTGGTATTACAAATTTGAGCTGTCGAAAGACGTCAACGGTGCCATTGGTAGCTGGGAAAAGCGCACAGAGCGTAAATCTTGGAATGCCAAGCGAATTCGCGAAAAGCTGATATCCCAAGTATCACTTAAAATTAATGCGAGTTTGCCAATGATCCAAACAATGGTGGCACTGTGTCCACTATTAGGGTTGTTGGGTACTGTTACCGGTATGATTGAAGTGTTTAACATCATGGCGGTAACGGGTGGCGGCGATGCTAAATCGATGGCCGGCGGTGTTTCAAAAGCAACAATCCCGACAATGGCGGGTATGGTTGCAGCTTTGTCAGGCGTTTTCATCAATACTTATGTTAAAAGTATTGCAGAACGTGAGAGCGAGCTTTTGGAAGACCATCTGACAACAGATCACTAAGAGAGCTAACATGAGAAGGAATAAAAGAGGCGGACAAGAGGATAATCCCTCTGAAATAGACTTGACGCCGATGCTCGACGTTGTGTTTATCATGTTGATCTTCTTTATTGTAACAGCGTCCTTTATTAAGGAAGCTGGCGTTGAGGTGAATCGCCCAGACGCGTCAACATCAAGCAAAAAAGAGAATGTTAATATTCTGATTGCAGTCACAGCAACTAATGAAATCTGGATTGATAAACGCCGGGTTGATAAGCGCGCTGTTCGCTCTGTTGTTGAGCGGATGCACGCTGAAAATCCAAAAGGTGCCGTGGTTATTCAGGCTGATAAAGCCTCGAATACCGAGACGGTTACTGCGGTTATCGACGCTAGCCGATCGGCTGGTGTATACGATGTTTCATTGGCCACTGAAGACAGCTGATCAATATGAATATTCGACATTTATATGGTGCCGCATTGGCATTCATGGTGACAGCAGCGCTGTTCATCATAATGCCTTCGCTTATCGAGATGGCTGATAAAACGCTGGATGAAAAGCCGCGTACAAAGCTGGCCGATATTCAAATGCCGGACACCAAAATTGAAACAATGAAGGACAGCAAGCCCGATAAACCGAAGGAGCCAGACGAGCCACCGCCGGATATGGAACAACCTGAGATGGAAGACATCAATCCAAATATGGAAGTTGTCAACATGACTCCAGCTCAGAGCGTTGATTTGACGAATACAGCTGGGGGGCTTTCTGCTTCCGACGGTGAGTATTTGCCAATCGTGAAGGTTGCGCCAATTTATCCGCGTCGTGCGCAGAGTCGGGGTGTTACGGGTTATTGTACGGTTGAATACACGGTAACAAAATCGGGTACTACCCGAGATATCGTGGCCGTAGATTGCGAGCCGTCCGGCTATTTTGAGCGAGCTTCTATAAAAGCCGCAGAGAAGTTTAAGTACAAACCGCGGGTGTCCGACGGCGAGCCTATCGAGGTGCCGGGCATACAAAACCGGTTCACTTATGAGTTGGAGAAATAATGTCTGATTATCACTCGAGCACTAAAGCGATGCGTCCGGTGTTGGTCAAGCTGGGTTGTTCTCTAGTCTTAGGTGTCGCCACAGTTCTTGCAATGCCGGTGGTAAGCACCGCATTGCAACCACTGCTTGGCGAGCAGAGCATAGGCGTTGCCCATGCCGCCGATAAAAAAGAGAAGCCCAAGCGGAGCACACGTAGAACGCCAGCAATCCGCGCTAAAATTTATGAAAAACTAAATGAAGCACAGATTGCTGCGGACGAGAAAAAGTACAGCCAAGCGATAAGCTTGTTGAATGAACTCCGTGATAAAGAAGGTCGGAATTCACTCAATAGCTACGAGCTAGCTAACCTCTACAACATGTACGCTTTTATCTACTTTACGCAAGAAAAGTATGATTTGGCTTTAGATGCATACCGTAACGTAGTTAAGCAGCCGGATATTCCGGAGGCGATGGAGTTGAACACTAAATACACCATCGCTCAGCTCTACTTCGTTAAAGAGGATTACAAGAACGGTGTAAATACTCTTCTGGAATGGTTTAAAGCGAAGAAAGAGATGCAAGAAGACCCTGGCGCAGGCGCTTATGCACTGCTGTCGCAGGGTTACTACCAGCTCAAGGATTTAGATCGGGCGTTGAAGTACATCGAAGTTGCAATTGATGACTACACCAGCCGTGGCAAAGTACCTAAAGAGCAGTGGTGGGGCTTGCAGCGCTTTTTGTACTATGAAAAGAATGATATCAAGCGCGTAACTGCGATTCTTGAAGAAACCTTGAAGCATTACCAGAAAAAAGCCTACTGGCTTCAGCTTTCAGCTATGTATAACGAGCTGAAAATGGAGAGTAAGTCGACTGCAGCAATGGAGACGGCCTACACCGAAGGTGTTTTGGATAATGACAAAGAGCTGATTAATATGGCGTATCTCTTCCTGTCTCAGGAAGTGCCATACAAAGCAGCTAAGGTACTTGATAAAGGTATTAAAAAGGGCGATATACCTGCTACCTCTAAGAACCTCGAATTGCTGGGTAATGCTTGGCGTCAGGCTCAAGAGTTAAAGCGCGCCATTCCAGAGATGGAGAAAGCGGCAGCGAAGTCTGATAAAGGCGAGCTGTGGTCACGTTTGGGTAATATCTACCTCGATAACGACGAGTTCGATAAAGCCGAAAAGGCGATTGAAAACGCGTTTAAAAAGGGTGATCTCAAGCGTCCAGATACGGCCTATTTGGTACTCGGCATGGCACGTTTTAACCTGCAAGAGTATGAAGGTGCTAAAAAAGCCTTTAAAGAAGCAGCGAAAAGCGAAAAGTCTAAAGACTATGCCACTCAGTGGATGGCGTTTATGGCTAAAGAGCTAGAGCGTCAGGCTGCACTGGCTGATTAAGTCGCTTCAAGTATCATAATTAAAGGCACCTTCGGGTGCCTTTTTTTGTGGGAGCGTGATATACCACAGCATTAAATAATAATTGACCTTTAAGGGCGACGGGCACGCCTTCATTGTGGCTGTAAAATAAGAATTAAACGCCTAGCGATAATTACTTAAGGTTTGATAGTGGACGTTGTCGCTAGAGCTTCCTATAGTTTGTACTAGTCATAGATGTCGGTCGTCGTTATGAAACTTAATACTTGGTGCAACTGCGATAATTTAGCTTGGCTGCCGAGTATTATTATCGGCTTGATCTCCCCACTTGCAGTAACAGCAAACTCTTTAGACTCGGATCAGCCGCGTGATAGCTTCCTTCGTCGATCGATGCTAAGCGCTGAGGAAACCAGGGACGATTGGTCTGAGTCTTGGGTTGATTTTGCCGAGGGCGTTGATCGCTATTTTAGTAAAGAAGATACACCGCCAGATTATAAGAATGAGAGCTATGTTAAGATCCAATTTAAGCAGACATGGGAAGAACGGGGCGAGATTCAAACCGATATGCGGGTTAAGGCCAAGTTCGACCTCCCAAATACCCAGCGTAAGATGAAGTTGTTCTTCAGTAGTGATGAGGCTAGTGAAAACTCATTAGAGGAGCGGGTGCGCAGTAACTCAACAGGCGAGCGATTTAGTCGCAAGGAGTCGGTGTCTGGTATTGAAATATCACCGGACAGTGAATGGCATAAATGGAAGCGCTCAGCTCGATTAGGGGTAAAGTTACGGGCGCCGTTAGTGGGTTTCGGTCGTTATCGCTTGCGTCGGCCATTTGAAAATTGGGGCGCTTGGACGCCCGAGTTTTTGCAGGAAGTGTGGTATTTCAGCGATCGCGGCTGGGGCGAGTCCTCAGAGTTTGAGTTGACGCGCCCGCTCGGTGACCGAATGGGGCTGCGCTACTGGACTGTTCTGGAGTTTGAGGATCAGTACGACTATTTTCAAAACGTACATGTTATGTCTCTGAGCCAAGGTTTGTCGGAGCGCACTGCCATTGATTATCGCGCGGGCTTGGTATTTTCAACTGAATTCCAAGCCGAGCTGACTGCCTATTTTGTGGGTACGAGCTACACCTACAAGCTCTATGAGGAGTGGGTCTTCGTGACCGCGAGTCCTGAAGTGTTTTTTCCTCGGGATCAAGGTTGGAATGCCGAGGCAAGCTTCACAATTAAATTAGATGTTTATTTTTCGCGATAGCTCAATATAGCATTAAGCTCAGCTAGCCGACTATTTTTAACATAGCTGCCTTATCAGTACGGGCTGTTATTTTAGCTGTTTCATTGGCTTTACTTTCTCAAGCAAGCGTAGAGTACGCTAGACATTGAGCCTAGAAGAGCTCAATTGATTTACTAGGTTCAGGGTCCAGTGAATCAATTTGGCGCGATATATGCAGCGAAATAATTCACCATACTGCCATTAGCGGGCATAGAGTGCGTCGAGCGCGATGCGCTAAATTTGTGAATGAAGGGCATTTTTTTGAATAAGGAATCATTGGCAAATTTGCTTGCCAGGCCAATGAAGCGTCGATCGAGCTTGATTAAAATGCGGCTTCCGCAGGAGATGTAATGACAATTCGCGTGGCTATTCACCACAAAACCTATTATAAGTTTGATCGTCAGGTCAATTTGTCACCCCACATCATTCGTTTACGGCCTGCACCGCACAGCCGCACGCCTATTCATAGTTATAGTATGAAAGTAGTGCCGGAAGCC
This sequence comes from Zhongshania guokunii, assembly GCF_040892635.1. Taxonomy (NCBI): domain Bacteria; kingdom Pseudomonadati; phylum Pseudomonadota; class Gammaproteobacteria; order Cellvibrionales; family Spongiibacteraceae; genus Zhongshania; species Zhongshania guokunii. Next base: position 192,148 of record NZ_JBFRYA010000005.1, read on the forward strand.
CATTTTTTAAATTGGCAGCAGGATGCTTTTGGCAACTATCTTGGTCGCTTGGTATTTCCTGAGAAAACCGATAAGTTTTCGATTGAAGTAGAAGTTATTGCCGATATGACGGTGATAAATCCCTTCGATTTTTTTCTAGAAGAATACGCTGAAAAATTCCCGTTTTACTACAAAAAGCAGCTTAAGAAAGAGCTTGCTCCGTATTTAGAAAAGGAAAAGCAGGGCAAGAATTTCAATAAGCTCTTAAAGTCGATCTCTAAAGCCCCAAGGGCAATGAATGACTTTTTGGTGGAAGTGAACCAGATTCTTGAAAAGGAAATTGAGTATTGCATACGCTTTGAGCCCGGCGTTCAAACGCCGGAAGAAACGCTTACTCTTGCCAAAGGCTCCTGCCGTGATTCCGCGTGGTTATTGGTTCAGCTTTTCCGTCACTTGGGCTTGGCCGCACGCTTTGCCTCTGGCTATTTGGTGCAGCTCAGTTCAGACGAGAAATCCCTCGATGGGCCCAGCGGGCCAGAGAAAGATTTCACCGACCTCCACGCTTGGTGCGAGGTGTATATTCCCGGCGCTGGCTGGATAGGTCTAGACCCGACTTCAGGCTTATTTGCCAGTGAAGGTCACATTCCCCTTGCCTGCACGCCTGACCCTGTCTCTGCAGCGCCAATAGAAGGCTATACCGACGAATGTGAAGTTGAGTTCGACTACACCAATGAAGTTGAACGCGCTCATGAAGATCCGCGTGTTACCAAGCCCTATAGTGATGACCAGTGGGCAGATATTTTGTTGCTAGGCGAAGCGGTTGATCGCGACCTAGTCGCCAAAGATGTTCGCCTAACTATGGGCGGTGAGCCTACCTTTGTGTCGGTAGACGATATGGAGTCTGCGCAGTGGAATATCGAGGCGCTGGGTGCCGATAAACTACGTCTCGCTAAGACATTGCTACTGAAGTTACGCAACCATTTTGCCAATACTGGCTTGCTGCATTACGGCCAGGGAAAGTGGTATCCCGGTGAGGAAGTGCCCCGCTGGGCACTGGGTTTATTCTGGCGCAAAGACGGCGAACCGCTGTGGACAAAACCAGAGCTGTTGGCCCGAATTGATCAGGACTATGGTCACACAGTTAAAAATGCCGAGAAGTTTGCGGTGAAGCTGGCTGGCCTATTAAACCTCGCGAAAGACTACGTACAGCCGGCCTATGAAGACGCTTTGCACTATTTGCTGCAAGAGCAAAAGATACCGCAGAATATAGATATACTCGCCGCTAAGATTAGTGACGACTTAGGTCGCCGCCGCTTGGCGCGTTTGTTGGAACGCGGTTTTAAGGACCCCAGTGGTTATATCGTACCGCTGGCCTGCGACCCCGCCAGCGGGGAGTGGAGCAGCAGTATTTGGAATGTGAAACGTGAGCGCCTTATTCTCACGCCGGGTGATTCGCCGATGGGCTTACGCCTGCCGCTGGGAGACTTACCTGAATCGATGACGCCCGAGACACCAGCAGATCGCGACCCATTTGATCCGCGCGGTGACTTACAAGCGCGTGAGGACATCCACTTTCCACTCGAGTCTAATCCGCCCACACCACAGAAGCTGCAGGGTGCGAGCAAGGCGATTGCCGACGCCCTTGATGATGCTTTGCCATTGGTTCGCACGGCAATGTGTATTGAGGTTCGAGGCGGCAAGGTTCATATCTTCATGCCGCCGTTACACAGTCTGGAACACTATATTGAGCTGGTAGCCGCTATAGAAGAAACCGCTGATGAATTGGCCGTCCCAGTCATCATCGAAGGTTACGAGCCGCCGCGGGATCCACGTATTCAAAAATTACTGGTAACGCCAGATCCAGGTGTTATAGAGGTGAATGTTCACCCCACCTCTAACTGGAAGGAGTTGGTCGAAAACACTACCGAGCTATATGCAGCGGCGCGGGAGTGTCGGTTAGGTGCTGAGAAGTTTATGCTCGATGGCCGCCATACTGGCACCGGCGGTGGCAATCACATAACCCTTGGTGGTGCTACTCCGGCCGACAGCCCAGTGCTACGTAGGCCTGATCTGCTGCGCAGCTTAGTGACTTTTTGGCAGCACCATCCTAGCTTGTCGTATATTTTTTCTGGCGCTTTTGTTGGCCCCACCAGTCAGGCTCCGCGTGCCGACGAGGGGCGCGATGAAATGCTGTACGAGATGGAAATTGCCTTCCAGCAAATGCCAGAAGGTTTGGCCGACCAACCTTGGTTGGTTGACAGGCTTATGCGCAACTTGCTCATAGATATTACCGGAAATACCCATCGCGCCGAATTCTGTATTGATAAGCTTTATGCGCCAAACAGTGCTACGGGACGCTTGGGCTTGCTGGAATTTCGCGGTTTTGAAATGCCACCCCACAGTCGTATGGCTCTCGTTCAGGCGTTGCTTATTAGAACCTTGGTCGCGCGATTCTGGGCGGAACCGTACAAAAAGCCCCTTGTGAGATGGGGTACTGCCCTGCACGACAAATACATGATGCCGCACTATCTGTGGCAGGACATGAACGAGGTGGTCGCCGATTTACAGGCTCACGGCTACCCCTTCAAGACGGAATGGTTGCTACCATTTGAGGAGTTCCGTTTCCCTCATTACGGTCGAGTTAAGCTCGACGAGATTGAAATTGAACTGCGCTGGGCGGTTGAACCGTGGAATGTACTGGGTGAAGAAGTGGGTAGTTTTGGCACTGCGCGCTACGTGGATTCATCCGTCGAACGCTTGCAGGTTAAGGTCAGCGGACTAACGGATGGCCGTTATATTCTGGCCTGTAACGGTAGGCGTGTACCGCTGCGCAATACCGCTACTCACGGCGAATATGTCGCTGGTGTGCGATATCGCGCATGGGCGCCGCCATCGGCCCTGCATCCAACTATTGGGGTTCACACCCCACTTATATTCGATCTAATCGATACTTGGACGGGACGCTCGATGGGCGGGTGCAGCTACCACGTATCTCACCCAGGAGGTCGTAGTTACGAAACCTTCCCGGTTAATGCAATGGAAGCTGAGGCCCGGCGCGGCAATCGTTTTGGCACTCTTGAGCACACGCCTGGGCCCTACACCCCAAGGCCAGATCTCGACGCGGTAAGGGAGTTCTTTCCCGAGCCGCCGCGGCCTTTAGCGCCACCACCGGAGGAGTCGCCTGGTGAGTATCCCCATACTCTCGACCTGCGTCGCCAGCCTAATTGGATAGGTTAAATCTTAACTAAACGCTTCTGTAGTGGGTGTGTCTCGTAAATCAACAGGCTATGTACTAAGTGCATGGCCTTTTTTGTTTTGGCGCGGGTTTAAGTTCACAGTTTAGGCAATGTCATCTCGATACCGGAGAGATGTATTGTAATATTATTTTTTTGAATTATATCGGCCAAGCTGGCGGGATTTTTGTTAAGTGGATTAACACCATGATTGTTTTACTGAATGCCCGGGGACGCGGGCTTATGATTATTTTGCTGCTTGGCGCTATATTAATTGGCTGCAATCAGAGCAAGTCGTCTGCGTCAGCCGCCAAAATTGCTGAACCGTCTTTTTCAGCTAGCGATACTGCAATCAGTGGGAATACCTGCGGCGCCGAATATTCAGTTTCGGCCATACCGCGTTTGCAGCGCGATGGCCGCTGGCTGGTAGATCAGTATCAGCGTGTGGTTATCAGTCACGGGGTTAACTTGGTGTGGAAATTGGCGCCATATTTTCCGCCAAACAGCCCCGAAGGGTTTACCGCAGCAGATGCCGATTGGTTGCTTGAACACGGCTTTAATACCGCGCGTATTGGCACCTTATGGATAGGTGTCTCGCCGACCGCGCCGGGGGAAATCGATCAGAATTACCTCGAGCAGTGGGATCGGGTTGTGCAGTTATTAGCTGAGCGAGGTATCTGGATACTCTTCGATTTTCATCAAGATATGCTCGGTGAGATATATCAGGGCGAGGGGGTGCCAGAATGGGGCATTCCACAAGGCCTAACGAGCCAATTATTGGGTTCACCGTCGCTGGGTTTTCCCTTCAATTATTTTACTCCTCAGGTCTCCGAAACCTTCGATAAGCTATGGGCTGAGCAAGGTGAAATCTGGCAGGGGTATAGCAATGCGTGGCAAGCGCTCGCGAGCCGCTGGGCTGATCAACCTTATAGCATGGGCTACGATTTACTCAACGAACCTTGGGCCGGTCTCGAGTGGGCAACATGTATTGTACCTGAGCTAGGTTGTCCTGCATCTGATCGCGAAATACAGCCCTTCTTCGAGCAGGCAATCAACGCTATCCGTGGCGTTGACGCCAATAATATGGTTTGGATCGAACCGCAACTACTGGCCGGTGGCACAGGTACGCCTACCGGATTTACCCCCATAGCCGGCGAATCGCAGCTCGGCTACTCGGTACATAACTACTGCCCCTTAACGGCCCTGTTACAAGCTGCCGAACTCGGCTTGCCGATTCCCGATGTACTACCGGATACCTGCCAAGGATTCGAGGGCAAAGTTTTTGAGCAGGCGCGAATTACCAGTGAACGCATTGGCGCGGTGGAGCTTGTGAGCGAGTTTGGTGCAAGCGATGATCCAGTGCTCCTAAATAGGGTGGCGAGCTTGGCCGATAGCCACTTAACAGGCTGGCAGTATTGGGCTTATAAAAATTGGAGTGATCCCACTACTCAATCTCAAGCGACTGGCGCGCAGGGTTTGTTCAGCGATGACGGTAACTTGAGTAGTGTTAAGCTAGATAAACTCAAAGAACTAGAACGCGGTTACCCTCAGGCCACCGCGGGTATTCCTCAGGAATTGTCCTTCGACAGTATTAGTGGCGACTTCCACTATCGCTATCAAATTCGTCCCGCAGGCGCCGACACTCAAATTTACCTGCCGCAAATACACTACCCCAATGGTTACGAGGTAGAGGTCAGTGGCGCGAGCGTGGTCTCTGCCGCCGGCGCCAATTTGTTGATGCTGCACAATAGTCGCTGCGACGGTGAGGTCGAAGTTGTTGTTCGCCGGCTGCAGTAACTAATGGCAGCTCAACGTTTATTGCGGTGATTTTCGCCACAAATAATAAATAGCAGGAATTACCAATAGGGTGAGTACCACTGCGCTAATCATACCGCCGACCATCGGCGCCGCCAGTCGGCTCATTACCTCAGCACCGGTGCCGCTGCTAGATAAAATCGGCAGAAGGCCAGCGATGGTGGCGGCAGCGGTCATCACAATAGGTCTTACCCGCAGCCCCGCACCACGAATAATAAGATTTTTTAAGTCTTCGTTATTGATAGTTGTATTCCCAGTGGCGGAGCCTTGCCAAGCCTGATTTAAGTACACCAACATCAGTACGCCAATTTCTACGGCGACTCCCGCAAGGGCAATAAAGCCGACGCCGCTGGCGACCGAAAAATTATAGCCCAATAGATACATTAACCACACACTGCCAACCATCGCCAAGGGCAGGCTAGCCAATATTATCGCTACCTCTGTCACTTGCCTAAAATTGAGATAGAGCAACACCACAATAATTGCCAGAGTAAGCGGCACCACGTAGCTGAGCTTAGCTTTGGCGCGGGCCATATATTCATATTGACCAGCCCAATTCAATGCATAGCCGGCGGGCAGAGCAAGCTCCTCTTTAACTTTTTGCTGTGCACTTGCAACGTAGCTGCCAACATCAACATCCTTAATATCAATATAGGTCCAGCCATTGATGCGTGCGTTTTCACTTTTAATACCGGGCGGGCCGTCGGTAATCGCAATAGTGGCCACATCGCCAAGGGCGATATACTGGCCGCTGGGCGTAATAAGTGGCAGCAGGGAAATCTGCTCAGGGGAGTCTCGGTATTCTTGTGGATAGCGTAAATTAATTGGGTAGCGCTCGCGGCCTTCTACGGTTTGGCCAATATTCATGCCGCCAATGGCAGTGGCGATGACTTGCTGCACATCGGCAATATTTAAATTATAGCGGGCGGCCAGTTCGCGTTGAATATCAATACTTAGATAGCGACCACCGGCGACTCGTTCAGAATACACCGAGCTGGTGCCCGGTAAGTCCTTTAAAATTTCCTCTAGGCGTAGACCGATATCTTGAATTGTTTGTAAATTTGGCCCAGAAACCTTTACTCCGACCGGCGTTTTAATGCCGGTAGCCAGCATGTCGATACGGGTTTTTATTGGCATAACCCAATTATTAGTAACGCCTGGGAGTTTTACCACGCTATCGAGTTCGGCGCGCAAGTCGGCTTTTGTTAAACCGGGCCGCCATTCACTTTGCGGGTGAAACTGAATATAGGTTTCAATCATAGTGAGTGGCGCTGGGTCAGTTGCGGTGTCAGCGCGGCCAATTTTGCCAAATACCGTTTTAACTTCCGGCACGCTGAGAATGAGCTTGTCGGTTTGCTGCAGTAGTTGCCGTGCCTTACCAATGGAAATGCCCGGATAGGTGGTTGGCATATACATCAAATCGCCTTCGTCGAGAGACGGCATAAACTCACTGCCAATTTGGCTAATTGGCCACAGACTCATTGCGCAGGCAAGAACTGCAAAACCTAGGGTCTTCTTGGGATGCCGCAATACTTGGCGAAGCACGGGAGTATAGCTGGCGATTAAGGCGCGATTAATCGGGTTCTTACGTTCGGATAAAATTTTACCACGAATAAAATAACCCATTAATACCGGTACCAAGGTAATCGCTAAAATTGCAGATGCCGCCATGGCATAGCTTTTGGTATAAGCCAGCGGCGAGAACATGCGTCCTTCTTGAGCCTCTAGAGTAAATACCGGCACAAAGCTCACGGTAATAATCAGCAGGCTGAAAAATAGTGCGGGGCCAACTTCAGCGGCTGACTGGCCAACAATTTGCCAGCGATTTTGCGAGGTGAGTGGCGTGTCTTGAATATGCTTGTGCATGTTTTCGATCATCACAATCGCGCCATCAATCATCGCGCCAATGGCAATAGCAATACCGCCGAGCGACATGATATTGGCGTTGATGCCCTGCAGCTTCATTACAATAAAAGCCGCTAAAATTGCCACGGGTAAACTGATGATTGCCACAAGGGCTGAGCGAACATGCATTAAAAATATTATGCAGATCACCGCGACCATGAATAACTCTTCAATTAATTTGTGCCAGAGGTTGTTTACCGACCTTTCAATAAGCGCGGAGCGGTCGTGTACGGTGACGATTTCTACTCCTGCTGGCAGCCCGCTTTTTAAAGTCTCGAGCTTGGCTTTAACTCCGGAGATGGTTTGCTGGGCATTTTCGCCAAAGCGCATCACGATCACGCCGCCCACGGTTTCGCCCTCGCCATTTAGCTCGGCAATGCCTCTGCGCATTTGTGGGCCAAGGCGAATGTCGGCAATATGTTTAAGTAGCAGTGGTGAGCCATTCACGGATTTTCCCAAAGGAATATTGCCCAGATCCTCGACGCTCTGTATATAACCGCTAGCGCGAATAATATATTCGGCCTCACTCATTTCAATTACCGAGGCACCGATTTCTTGATTGCCGCGTTGCACCGCCATTTGAATGTGGGCGAGGGGAATGTTGTGTGCCCGCAATTTATGCGGATCAACTTCGATTTGATACTGCTTAACCATGCCGCCGATGGTGGCGACCTCAGACACGCCAGCAACAGTTTGCAATTCGTATTTTAAAAACCAATCCTGCAAGCTGCGCAGCTGGCTAATATCGTGTTGGCCAGTGGGGTCGGTGAGTGCGTAAAGGTAGACCCAGCCCACGCCTGTCGCGTCGGGGCCGAGTTGCGGCCTGGCGGTAACAGGTAAGTTGGGGCTAACTTGGCTCAGGTATTCTAAGACTCGGCTGCGCGCCCAATAGGGGTCAGTATCTTCATTAAAAATAATATACACATAGGAATCACCAAAAAAAGAAAAGCCGCGCACCGTGACCGCGCCAGGCACCGCGAGCATGGCGCTGGTAAGTGGGTAAGTGACTTGATCCTCTACAACTTGCGGGGCTTGGCCTGGGTAGCTGGTTTTAATTATGACCTGAACATCAGACAAATCGGGAATGGCGTCTACGGCCGTGGTTTTAACGGCGTAAAGCCCAGCGCCAATGATCAGTGCGGTGGCCAGTAAAATAAAAAAACGATTCGCGACAGACCAGTAAATAATACGGCTGATCATGGCGAAACTCCTGCTGATGTCATGCTGTCGTGATTCATACGCATAAAGTCAGAGTCTTTGCTGGATTCAGAGTCCAGTAAAAATTGTGCAGAAATTACTACTTCGTCGCCAGCCTCAAGGCCACTAATAATTTCGACATCGCTACTGCTAAGGCTACCTACTTTAACGGCAATGGCTTTAAAGCGACCTTCGCCAAGGGCAATAACAACTCGATTTTGGTCACGACTACGAATAAGGGCCGTGCTCGGAATGATTACACTCTGGGTGCTAGCTGTTTGCTGCAAAACAATATTGGCAAGCATATTCGGCTTAAAATTCAGCTCGGTATTGTCGAGTTTTAGCCTGATTCGCAGGTTGCGATTTAGTTTGTCCAGGGTGGGGTAAATATAATCGACAGTGGCTGGCCAACTGCGATTAGAAATGCCATCAATGCTCACGCGGGCGTGATCACCAATGGTGATGTCACTACCTTGGTTGCCAATAATCTCGGCGATTGCCCACATTGAATCTAGTGTCGCGATGGTTGCGATGGCTTTGTTTGGTACAACATAATCGCCTTCGTGAATATTGAGTTCGCTGAGTACCCCGCTGCGCGGTGAAAATATCGTGACACTATGTTGAGCTACACCGGATTTCTTGATCTCATTAATAGTGAGTGGATCAATGTTCAAACTGAGTAAGCGCTGTTCTGCGCCTTTGATTAGCGCGTGATTGTTGCGCCGGAGCGCAACGAGTAATTCTTCTTGGGCTGTGACTAAGGCTGGTGAGTACAGCTTGTATAGCGGCTGATCCGCAGTGACTTTGTCACCTTCGGCGTGGGCGTAAAGCTTTTCAACCCAGCCTTCAATTCGTGGCTGTACACGCAGTAATTGGTCTTCGTTAAATTGAATAGTTGCTGGCGCGAAAATGGTGCGAGTGAATTTTTCATGGCGAGCTTTTACGGTTTTTACACCCAAATTATTGATGACGTCGGCAGAAATAGTAACTGTACCGGGGCTGGTTTTACTGGCGCTGTCATCGGCGTAGACCGGCAATAAGTCCATGCCCATTGGCGACTTGCCAGGGCTGGGGCGTCGGAAGTCGGGATCCATGGGCGCAACCCAATAGAGTGGTTCTGCCGGCGCGTCACTTTTGGGGCTGCCTGTAATTGTTGATGTGGTGTTTGGCGCAATAATATACACACCAAAAAAGGCGCCAAATAAAATGCCACCACAAGCGGAAATGATTAAGAAATTTTTGCTGCTATTCATAGCGTTCTCCGGCGAGCAGATAATCAATAGTGGCTACGATTTTTTGGCGGTCGACATGGAGGTCTAAGACTTCAATTTTCAGGTTTAAGGCGTCGATGTGCGCTTGGATCACCTCGGTGAAATCACCTTTGTCATTTTGGTAGGCCGTTATGCTGGCATCTATCAGCTTGTTGGACTCGTGCACTAGGCGGCTTTTATACAGTGTTAGGCGCTCATCAATGGCATGTAGTTGGCTGGCTTGGGCTTTTAAGTTAGCCATCATCCTGCGCAGTAATAAGGCTTTGTCGGTGCGGCTGGCCTCGGCGCGGGCTTGGGCTGCATTAAGGTTTTGGTCTTGGCGCTTGGCGGTGAATAACGGCAGGTCGACACTGACTCCTAGCGAAAAGAAATCTGCACGATCGTTGCCCAACGGATCATCCGCTCGGTGAGCGTACTTGGCGTTAACTGACCATTCGGCCTTGTATTGTTCTTGGCTAATGGCAACTGTTGTTTGGGCGGTGGCGATATACTGCTCAATAGCGCGGATGGCCGGGTGCGCTTGCAGTGCTGCGGTCGCGCCGCGCTTACTAATCGTTTTGGCGTTTAAATCGCTGCCGTAATTGGTGCTCGGGCCGAACTCACTAATTGTCTCATTGTTAAGCCATTCGCCGAGTTGATCGCGCGCGAGATCTCGTTGCTGCTTGAGCTTGAGAATTCGCTCTTCGACGCGGCTGAGAGCCAGTTCGGCGCGGATAATATCTTGCTGGCTAGCCTGCTTGAGGCCAGCGCTATAATTACCGCGACTTAGCGCCAGTAATTGCTCAAAAAGTGGACGGTCTGCGTCGATTAAGGCAATGCTCTGCTCGGCGCGATAGCCCTCTAGCCACAGTTGGCTTACGGTCGCCGCGATCTTGGCTTGGCGATCAGCTCGGAGCATCGGTTGCTGTTGGCTAAGCTGGCGCTTTTGTTCGGCCATTAGCTTGAGGCTGTTGCCACGTGGCAATCGCTGGCTAATACCTACGCTGGCTTGGGTCATACCCTCCTGACGAAAATCAAAAGTGTCGGTGGGTAGGTTTGCGGCGCCAAAGCTTAGCGTCGGGTCGGGCAGGGCCGCCGCCGAGATCGCTTCGGCGGCCAAGGCCTGTTCGCGGAGCTGACTGCCGTGTAGCCAAGGGTCATTGGCTTGGGCAAGGCTAATAGCACGGTCGAGGCTGAGGCTAAATGCCACGCCGGACATGAGTAGGCACAGGCCGCCCAATACCGCTCGGTGGCGGCGTCTATTTATGCAGGCCATTACTGTTGTGCTTTGCTATTAATGGTCGCGTAAATCTCGGTGCTGCCGTCGTTTAATAGCAGCAAAATATCGTAGGCTTGAAAACCACTGCCCATATCCATGCCGGGGCTACCCATTGGCATGTTCGCGACGATTAAGCCGCGGGCGCCACTGGGTTTCTCCGCTAAAAATTGGGTGATATAGCGTGCGGGTATATGGCCTTCAAATACAAAGCCATCGCTAGATACCGAGGTGTGGCAGGCTTGAAGGTTGGCGGGAATGCCTAGCTCAGCTTTTAGCGCATTTAGGTTGACGTGGTTTTGCACAGTGGTCGTAAAGCCTTGCTGCTGGGCGTGTTCAATCCATGCGCCGCAGCATCCGCAGTTAGGGTTTTTGTGTACTAACAGCTCTGTGCTTGCTGCACGTTGGAATGGTGCAGCGGCATTTTCGCCGTAGCTATTGGCACTTACTACTGCAGCCATTACCAAAAGAAATAGACTGGTCTTTAGTTTAGAAATAGACATGATCGCTCCACGATAAACATAGCTTTTAAGTCAATAAAACAAGGTCGGCAGGCAAGTAGCCGTGTATTGAGTTTGTTTACAGCAATTGGCCCAAAATTTAGGCGCAATTATCCTGCGTTAGCTATGGATGGGAGGGCGGTAAAGGCTGATGAGCGGGGCGGGTTTGGGGTGCTTGATAATAGGTGTAGCGCGCATTTGCGGTGCTGGGTGTAGCTTGATGATAGTGCTGCTGCTCAGCAGTGCGGCGGTCGCGCAACTGCTTTTAGGGCATTCGTCTTGCTGGGTGTTGCAGCAGTTGTCGCTGCTGTCTTGCATTAAACCCTTTGCCGCCGACTCGGCCATGTTCATGGCGCTGTGATCAACAGGCATTGCCCCCATGGCTGAGCCGCCCATATCCATTTGCTCTGGGCAGGGGGCGTAGGCATAGGCAAACGACTGAGCAAGTAAGCTCAGTAACAGCAAAACAATATGGATATGCTTGGTTTGCTTACTTGCCATTAAACGGGTGTCATAAATAGTGGTGTAGCACTTAGTGCGCAGATGGTTTGCTATTCTCGACCGGCTTGCCCAATAGGTCAAGCTGGCTGTTCGAGGTCTTCTGTTACTGAGATTAGCCGGTATACCACCTGTCCGGCTTTCTTTTCTTTATCAATCTGCCAATTGGCGGGTAGGGCGGGCAGGGCCTCGTCGCTGGCGGTTTCTATATAGATTTGGGTGTGGGGCTTTAGCGCCTGCTTGGCTAAGTTGGCGATAACGGGGGCTAGCAAGTCCAAGTGAAATGGTGGGTCGAGAAAAATAATATTGTAGCTTTGTGCGCTTTTCCCCAAAAAAGCCAAGGCTTCTTTGCTGTGTACAGTGGCGTGTGGGCAGCGCAGGTTTTCCAGTTGCTGGCGGATTTGCTGGCAGCTATTGCGATCGGTGTCGACAAAATCACAGTGCGCGGCATAGCGCGACAGTGCCTCTAGTCCCAAGGCTCCAGAACCAGCAAATAAATCGAGGCAGCGCGCGCCGTGAATCGTTGGGTTTAGCCAGTTGAACAGGGTTTCGCGAATGCGGTCGCTGGTTGGGCGCAGGCCAGCAGCGCCCTCAAAATCCAGCTTGCGGCTGCGCCACTGGCCGCCAATAATCCGCAGGCTACCCTGTTGGCGGGTACTCGTGCTTGCTTTGGGCGCTGAACTGCTTGAATTGCGAGGGGCTTTGGGCATGGTGTTTCCGGTGCCAGTTACTCAGAGAAATGGTAGGATACGGCTTTTATTTATGCTGTAAACCTTAACGGAATATAAATACCCGCATGACAGAGAATTCAAATCCGCCTGAGATCGAGCCTGGAACCAAAAAAAAAGGTTTATTCGCCCGTTTTAAAGAGTCTTTTGTCGGTTCGGAAGAAGATTTGGCGGCATTGGCTGCGGCCGAAGGCTTTATCGACGACAAAGAAATAGCCCCTTGGCAGCATCTGGAATTAACCCCAGAAGAGCAGGCCTCCCTACTGGTCCGCTTTCGTGAAGGCCTGAGTAAGACCGGCGCCCAATTGGGCGAGGGCATGGCCAACCTCTTTCTTGGCCGCAAAGAAATTGACGACGAGCTCCTCGAAGAGATCGAAACCCATCTGCTCATGGCCGATGTTGGGGTGGATGCCACCCAAGAAATTATCGGTAATCTCACTCGTCGGGTGTCGCGTAAAGAGCTAGACAACCCTGAAACCCTGTACGTGGCCCTACAGGAAGAATTGAGTACGTTATTAGCCGCCGCCGAAGAAGAGCTGGTGATTCCCGAGGGGCCAGGCCCCTATGTAATCCTTATGGTTGGAGTTAACGGCGTGGGTAAAACCACCACCATTGGTAAACTGGCCAAGCAGTTTCAGGCCGGTGGCCGCTCGGTAATGCTAGCGGCGGGTGACACTTTTCGCGCCGCAGCGGTAGAACAGTTACAAGTGTGGGGCGAGCGCAATGAAGTGCCGGTAATTGCCCAGCACACCGGAGCTGACAGCGCCTCGGTATTATTCGACGCGCTGCAAGCTGCCAAGGCGCGCAAGGTTGATATTCTTATCGCAGATACCGCCGGTCGCTTGCACAATAAAGACAATTTAATGGAAGAACTGAAAAAAGTGGTCCGGGTGCTCAAAAAGCTCGACCCTGAGGCGCCCCACGAAGTGATGTTGGTGCTGGATGCAGGCACTGGCCAAAACGCCCTGTCGCAGGCCAAGCATTTCCAAGCGGCTGTAGGCGTTACCGGCCTAACCCTGACTAAGCTCGACGGCACCGCCAAGGGCGGCATTGTGTTTGCCATTAGCAAGCAGCTGGGTATTCCTATTCGCTTTATTGGCGTGGGGGAGGGTATTTTAGATCTGCGCCCCTTCCGCGCTACTGAGTTTGTGGGCGCGCTATTTGGTTGGACGCAGAAACAAAAATGATTCAATTTGATCAGGTCAGCAAGCGCTACGAAGGCGGCCACGAGGCTCTCACTGATGTGAGCTTCCATATCCCACGCGGCGAAATGCGCTTTTTAACCGGCCACAGCGGCGCCGGTAAAAGCACCCTGCTGAAACTGATCATGGTGATGGAGCGGGCGAGTAGCGGCCAAGTGATTGTTGGTGGCCGCAATTTGTCTAAATTAGCGGTGCGCCATATTCCTGAAGTGCGCCGCGAAGTGGGTGTGGTGTTTCAAAACCACCAGCTCCTGTTTGATCGCAGCGTTTACGACAATGTTGCGCTGCCACTGATTATTGCCGGTTATGGCCATCGGGATGTGGGTCGTCGGGTTCGAGCCGCGCTAGATAAAGTCGGCTTACTCGACAAAGAGCGTAAAAACCCCATTACCCTGTCTGGTGGTGAGCAGCAGCGAGTGGGCATTGCCCGCGCTGTGGTAAATAAGCCCGCGTTATTACTGGCCGATGAGCCAACCGGTAACCTTGACCCTCAGCTCTCTGCCGAGATCATGCATCTGTTTGAGCAGTTTAAGCAGGTCGGTGTCACAGTGCTTATTGCCAGTCACGATTTAGCGTTGATCGCCCGTATGCCCTACCGTTTGCTTACTTTACGCAAAGGCCGCCTTATTACGGCGGGAGGGGCTGATAATGGCCCAGAATAAACTCAATAAACGCCGTTTAGGTCAGCTTCAGGCACCTGCTGCGCGTAAAGATGTGCAAGGCGCGCGTCGCCATAAAACCGGTTTACGCGATCGCCTTGCCAGTTATCGCAGCCATCATCGCCAAGTTGCCCTCGATAGTCTGCGCCGTCTATTGCAGCGGCCAGCGGCCACATTGCTGACCAGTCTGGTTATCGCCATTGCCCTCGCGTTGCCGGTGAGTCTGTATATTGGCTTGAATAATATTGAGGCGGTGAGCAGTGGCTGGGAAGGCGCTGCGCGTATCTCTTTGTTTTTAAAGCCTAATGTTTCTACTGCTCAGGCCGAGAGTCTGCGCCGTAATATTGCCGGCCGCGATGGTGTGCAAAGCGCCGAATATATTTCGCCAGATGCCGCCTTGGTGGAGTTTCGTGCCAGCTCTGGGTTTGGTGATGTACTCGATCAACTAGACAGCAACCCGCTACCCGGCCTGATTGTGGTTACTCCCCGAGAGGCCAATAGTTCGGCGGAGGCGGTCACGGCCTTGCAACAGCTTTTGGCGAAGCTGCCCGAGGTCGACTTGGCCAAATTGGATATGGCGTGGTTGCAGCGCCTGAATCAAATTACGGAATTGGGGCGGCGACTTACCTTAGCCTTGGGTGGGATGTTGGCGGTGGGCGTATTGCTGATTATTGGCAATACCATCAAATTGGCCATCGAAAGCCGACGCAGTGAAATTTTGGTCGTAAAGCTGGTGGGGGGCACCAACGCATTTGTGCGCCGGCCCTTCCTTTATACCGGTTTTTGGTATGGCCTGTGTGGTGGGCTGGCGGCATGGCTATTGGTGCAGGGCGGTCTTTGGTGGCTGCGTGAGCCAATTGCAGAATTGTCGGTGTCCTATCAAAGTGATTTTCACCTGCTAGGCTTAGGCGTGGTCGACAGTCTGCTGCTGTGGTTGTTTGCCGGCGGCTTAGGCCTGCTGGGAGCTTGGTTGGTGGTTGGGCGAGAATTGCGGGCCATCGAGCCGCAATAAGTGCTTTTATTTG
This sequence comes from Zhongshania guokunii, assembly GCF_040892635.1. Lineage (NCBI taxonomy): Bacteria > Pseudomonadati > Pseudomonadota > Gammaproteobacteria > Cellvibrionales > Spongiibacteraceae > Zhongshania > Zhongshania guokunii. Next base: position 207,415 of record NZ_JBFRYA010000005.1, read on the forward strand.
ATCTGTCTTACATTTAATCGGTCATGCAAGGGAGTGTGGTGATGAAAAAGTATTTTGGTGGTGCCCTAGCTGTGGTTTTGTTGTCGGCGTGTGCTGTGCCAGGTGGTAAATCTACTGCTGATACAGCGCCTGCGACAAATGCTGATGGCAGTGTGGAAGCGGCAGCAGACGCTGTTAGCTGCCTCGGCAATAATGGGCTTCCGGCCGAGGTGGCAGACCAATTTGAGGCGGTAGATGATCCCGAGCTATTGGCCTCTGTGCTAGGGGCGCCGATGGCGGGAATGTTGTGTCAGGGCAAGGTGTATCAGCTTAAAGCGGGAACCGAGTTTACGGTCTATCGGGCATGGAATAGCAGTAACCCGAATAGCCGCCTCGGCAAGTGGTGGGCTTTTAGCAGCCCCGCAGGCAAAACCGCACAGTATCGCAGTGACTACGAAATTTGTTATCAGTGGTCACCCTTAGATAAGTTGGTGCATTGCAAACTGAGTGCGGGTGTGAAAGTGGTGGTTGGTACCGGCCAGAGCGCTAAATGTTCGGAATATTTGAGCTACCCAGCATCTGCCGCCAAGCAAATTTATATCGATAATGCCGCAGAGGCGGTTATGAACTGCCAAGAATATGACGGTGTTTTTCAGTGGCAGGCAGTTCAGTATTAAATACGTACATATAGCGACTTATTAGCGCGCAATCTCGCGTATCATCAGCTTTTGCGCGGGGGGCTTGAACTTTCATTGGTTTGGGACTCTAATAAGCACCAGTGTTTTTTTATCAATATCTAGGAGGAGTGCAATGAGTACCCATCTGCAGCCGATACAGCAGCTTGTACCGGGTGGCGACCTCTCTGCATATATTCAGTCGGTTGGTCGTATTCCGGTGCTTAGCGCAGAGCGCGAGCGCGAATTAGCCGAAGATCTCTTCTACCACGAGAGTGTAGAGGCCGCCCGCCAGTTGGTTATGTCTCATCTGCGCTTTGTGGTGCATATCGCCAAAAGCTATAAAGGCTATGGTTTGCCCCAAGCTGACCTAATTCAAGAAGGCAATGTTGGCCTGATGAAGGCGGTTAAGCGCTTTGATCCCGAAAAGGGTGTGCGTCTGGTGTCTTTTGCCGTGCATTGGATCAAGGCCGAAATTCACGAATACGTGTTGCGCAACTGGCGTATTGTTAAAATCGCCACCACCAAGGCCCAGCGTAAATTGTTCTTTAATTTGCGCAGTGCAAAAAAAGAACTGTCTTGGTTGAGTAACGACGAAGTGAACGATGTTGCCGCCGATTTAGGCGTTGATGTTGCCGAAGTGCGCCGCATGGAAGGTCGCTTAAGTTCGGTTGATATCGGTTTTGACGCCGATGCCGACGACGAGCGCGGCCCCGTTGCTCCAGTACACTATTTAGAAGACCACAGCACCGATCCAGCCAAGTTATTAGAATCTGACAACTTGGAAGAGAGTAACCACCAGCACCTGAGTTTAGCGCTGGGCGACCTCGATGATCGCAGTCGCGACATTCTGCAAAGTCGCTGGTTGAGCGACACCAAAGCTACCCTGCACGATTTGGCTGATCGCTACGGGGTATCTGCTGAGCGTATTCGCCAGCTTGAACAAGCCGCAATGAAAAAATTGCGCGCGGCGATGGAAGCCTAAGCGCTTAGCGACCAATTAGCTTAAATACTGTTAAAAACCCCGCCTCGCGGGGTTTTTTTGTATCTAGCCGGGGTTTTTGCCCGTATCGCTGGCCCTGTACTTTTGCAAACCCGCCGACATCCGTACAATAGCGCCTTTAAATGCAGGCAGGACCGTGCAATGGCTTCGTTAACGCTTTTTCTGGCAGCAGTACTCGGGTTTTTGGCCGTCGCGCTGGGCGCCTTTGGCGCTCATGGTCTAAAGGCGAGCTTATCGGCAGAGATGATGGCAGTCTATCAAACCGCCGTGCAGTATCACTTTTACCACTGTTTTGCGCTCTTAGTGGTAGGTCTGCTGATGCACAGCGGTGTTCAACTGCTGCCCCTGCGGATTGCTGCGGTACTATTTTTTCTTGGGGTACTCGTGTTTAGCGGCAGTTTGTATGCGCTGGCGCTTACCGAAATTCGAATTCTTGGCGCCATCACCCCCATTGGTGGCCTGATGTTTTTAGTGGCCTGGGCCTGCTTGGCTTATTCTGCTTGGAAAGCGATGTAATGACTGAACATGCGGCTCCGTTGCGCCGGCGGATTAAAAGCTTTGTAATACGTACTGGGCGGATGACCGACGGCCAAAAACGTGCATATGAGATTAATTTTAATAATTGGGGCTTAAAGCGCGCCAATGGCCCAGTGGATTTTGCCGAGGTATTTGGCCGCCAAGCGCCAACCGTCCTTGAAATTGGCTTTGGCATGGGCGACTCCCTTGCCGAAATGGCCATTCAAGCGCCAGAACTGAATTTTGTTGGCATTGAAGTGCACACCCCAGGCGTTGGTCGCCTGCTGTACTTAACAGAGCAAGCGGGGTTGAGTAACCTGCGCGCCTACAGCGACGACGCGGTAGAAGTTCTCGCCCACTGTATCCCCGACAATAGCCTGAGCCGTGTCCAAGTATATTTTCCAGACCCGTGGCACAAAGCCCGCCATCAAAAACGGCGCTTAATTCAGCCGGAATTTGTGCAAGTGCTGCGCAGTAAATTAGAAATAGGTGGCGTACTCCACCTAGCAACCGACTGGGAAAACTACGCCGAACACATGATGGAGGTCATGAGCGCCGCCGAAGGCTATCAAAATAATGCTGGTCCTCAGCAGTATTCGCCAAAACCCGACTACCGGCCTAATACCAAGTTTGAAAAACGCGGTGAGCGGCTCGGCCACGGGGTGTGGGATTTGTTGTTTTCTAAGGTGAGTTAATGCCTAGAAAACGAGGTATGGGATTGCTAAGTGGTGGACGGTTGCCGCGTGTGTTGGTAGCTGCCGAACTACAATGTGTGTCGTAAACCTCGATCTCGCGTTCGGTTCTTGGCGTTTATCGTGGCGAGTTCAAACAAGGTACTTAAATCCTCGGGACTAACGTCGATAAATGAGTTCATTGTGCTCAGTGCTGCGTTGAGGTCTTCTTGGCTAAGGTGGATTTCGTCCGGTAGTGCTTGCTGGGGTTTTGGTTTGGCTTGGTGATTGGCTGAGCCGTAAAATGCGTGGGCTGGGTAGCGGCGCCAACAAAAGCACGCGTTAAAGAGTACGCCCAAGCTTAGCAGCGCGACGCAATTCAAAAGTACCCCTTCATAAACATAGGCGAAGCCCATCGCATGGGTGTTTGGGCCGCCAATAACGGCAAATAAGGCGGTGGCGCCGCCGGGGGGATGCAGGCAGCGCAAATAGTACATGGCAATAATTGCTAGGCCGACAGCGGCGGGGGCAGTTAAGAACGGGATGGGTAGCCATTGCTGACAGCTCACGCCAATAAGTGCAGAAATTAGATGGCCGCCCATTACTGGCCAAGGCTGCGACAGGGCGCTGTGGGGTGCCGCAAAAATGAGTACTGCCGAGGCGCCGATCGACGTGGTCAGGAAAATAAGCTGATCGCTAGCAAAATACACATTAGCGATGAAATAGCACATAGCAATCCCGCAAAAGCCGCCGAAGGCCGAAACCCATTTTTCAAGGTGGGTGGTGGTATTGTGTTCTATGCCGAGGAAAAGCCCGCACTCCTTTAAAACTACTCTTAACATCCGCTTAGCTAGTCCTTAAATCACTGTGTTATCAGGGGAAGTCACGCTCCGCCCTAAAATGAGGCGCAAAGCATAGTGCTAGAGTTGAACTCCGTATAATGAATATATGTGCAGCTTTAATTCCGTTTTATTGATATAAAGACCAGTATCGATAAGGCCAAATACCAATGGAGTGCGGTGGTGGACATTGAATTAGCTCGTACCTTTCTCGAGGTAATGGGTGAGGGCAGTTTTATTGGCGCTGCAGAGCGTTTACATGTCAGTCAGACCGCAGTAACTGCACGGGTACAATCACTGGAAGAAACCCTAGGCTGCCAATTGTTTGTGCGCAACAGGGCGGGTGCGCGCCTCACCTTAGAAGGGGAGCGATTTGTTGCCTATGCCACCACCTTGGTGCAAACCTGGGCCTGCGCCAGAGCAGAGATGAAGCTGCCCCGAGGGCGCGCTTCGCGGCTGCGGATTGGCGCAGAAAACAGCTTGTGGAATCCGGTACTCACTAATTGGGTGTTGTGGATACAGCAAGACCTGCCCAGTGTTGCGCTACATACAGATGTGTCTGACCCCAAGAGCCTGCTGAACAAACTTGAGAAGGGCCTGCTGGATGCCATTATTGTGCATCGGCCTAATTATTTTTCGGGTTTTGTCGTAGAGCAATTGCTGGAAGAAAAATTGGTGCACGTTGAGGCCGTGGCTAAGCCTAGCCCCAATTTATTTGTTGATTGGGGCGCTGAATTTAAAGCGCAGTACGATGCGGCTTTACCCCAGCCGAGACAGGCTGCATTCTCGTTTAACTTGGGCCCGCTGGCGCTGCACATTTTATTGCGTAGTGGCGGCAATGGCTATTTTCGAACGCGTGTTGTTGAGCCCTATATTCGCAGTGGCGAATTACGGCGGGTAATAGACTCACCAGAGTTTACCTATCCAATTTATTTGGTGTTTCGCGCCGGTATGCTGGCCGATGATTTGAGCCAAGCATTGGCCGGTTTAAGAGCCGGTGTTGCGGGAGGAGGAGATTGGCAAGTGTAAGGTGGGCCTCGAATTAGCGGCGCTATTTTTTTAAAGTATTTGTATTCGCTGGTAATTGTTAAGTGCCAGAAATGAAGATTGTGATAGGAATGTAAGGTATGACAAAGGTTTTTGAAGCACTGAGTTTCCCCTGCGGCAAAACGATGACCAACCGGCTGATGCTGGCGCCGCTAACCAACACCCAGAGCGAGGTTGATGGGCGTTTGAGCGGAGAAGAAATCCATTGGCTGAGTATGCGTGCCAAGGGTGGCTTTGGTTTGACTATGACGGCAGCGGCGCATGTGAATCCGCTGGGTCAGGGCTTTGCTGGCCAGTTGGGCATTTTTAGCGATAAGCATCTTCCGGGCTTGAGCAAACTGGCAGATAAGATTAAGTCGCAAGGCAGCCTTGCCGTGGTGCAGCTTCATCACGCTGGCTTTCGTGCCCCGCGTGAGGTAACGGGCGATATTCCGGTAGCACCATCGCCCTCCGAAAAATTTGGTGCCCGCGGTTTAAGTCACGGTGAAGTGCAAAGCTTGATTGAGGATTTTATTCGCGGTGCCGAGCGCGCTAAGCAAGCTGGCTTTGACGGCGTCGAAATTCACGGCGCCCACAGTTATATTATCTGTCAGTTTTTAAGTGCGGAGTTTAATCGTCGCACCGACGAGTACGGCGGTTCACTGAAAAATCGCAGCAAGGTACTATTCGATATTATTAGCGGTATCCGCAAACGCTGTGGCGTGGGCTTTTTGTTGGGGGTGCGCCTATCGCCAGAGCGGCATGGCATATTATTAGAGGAGGCGGTCGATACCGCAAAGGCCCTATTTGCGGCCCAAGAAATCGATTTTCTCGATATTTCTGCCTGGGATGTGTTTAAAGAACCCGTGGAGCCGGCCTTGCAAGGTCGCAGTTTGCTGTCGTATTTTACTACGTTGGATCGCGGTGATGTGCGTTTGGGCGCGGCGGGTAAGGTGTATATGCCGGAAGATATTCAATACTGTTTTGAGCAAGGTTTAGATTTTGCGCTGCTGGGCCGCGCAGGAATATTGCATCACAACTACCCGCAATTACTGCGCGACAACGCTAATTTTGTGCCCAACAGAACACCGGTGAGCCGTGAGTATTTATTGGCCGAAGGCCTGAGCGAGAAGTTCTTGGATTACATCAACGGCATGTGGCCAGACTTTATAAAAGAGCCCGAACTTTAATTAAAGAAACGCTTTAAAACACCGCGCACCTTTAGCTTGGTAAGTGCTTTAAGGCGATCACCGCCGCTGCCGTGCGGTTTTCAACATTGAGTTTGCGAAATATTTGCTCTAAGTGTTTGTTGGCTGTGCGCGGGCTCATGTCGAGAATAGTACCAATTTCACGATTGGTTTTGCCGTGGGCAATCCACAGCAATACCTCAGACTCACGCTCGGTAATTGGCAGAGCGGCACGTAGGCGCTCTAGATCAGAGGGCCGCTCCATGTCGATGAGTTGCAGTAAATATTCATCGTCCCCAGTTTGGCTTATATAGCGAATTTCTAGCGGTTTCTTGGCGGCTTTTACCAGCAGGCCTTTTTCCTTGTTGTAGTGCGGCGCCAGTAATTGGCTGAGCTGGCTGGGTAGGTTTTCGTCTAGCCACGTACTGTTTAAGCCGGCGTCTTCTAGTAAGTGGTAAGCCTGAGGGGTTGCCCAAAGTACGTTGCCGTCGGTGGTGGCAGAAAATAAAAATTTGCCGGTATTGTCTAGTGCAACGCGCGCGCTGAGGGTTAAGCGTGCATTGCTTAAATGGGCGCGTATTCGCGCGATAAGCTCATCGCCTTTGACCGGTTTGGTAATGTAGTCGACACCGCCGGCGGCAAAGCCTTTTACAATACTTTCGGTGTCGCTAAGACCGGTCATAAATATTACGGGAATATGGGCTAGCTCGCGGTTTTCCTTTAAGCGTCGGCAGGCTTCAAAACCGTCCATATTTGGCATTAAGGCGTCCATTAAAATAACGTCGGGGGTAATTGTGGCGGCAATGGTTAGGGCTTGGGCGCCTTCCAGTGCGACCAGTACTGTAATGCCCGCCTGATCTAAGGTGTCGTTTAACATGCTCAAGGTATCGGGTGAGTCGTCGACGATTAGCACGACGTCTTTCTTGGCGCTGGTTGGCTTCATATTGGCTTGTCTTCTAAGGCGGCGATGAGTGCGGCGAATTGAAATCCTGCCGCCTGCTCCTGCAGGCTGGCAAGACTTTTGGGGTCGATGCTTTGGTCTTGCGCCAGTTTGTCTAGGCAGTGGCGAATACCCTTGGCGTAGCCAATCTTCGCGAGTTGAATTAGCTCGCGACGCGCCTCAATGCTCAGCGTGAGCGAAATGGTATCCGCGCTGGCGGCGTTCGCCACTACCCGATCTTCACTTTGTTGTTTTGACTCATATACCCAATCGATTCCCGCATATTTTGCTAAGTAGTCGAGCACTTGCGCAACGCGGATGGGTTTAAAGAGATAGGCATCGTGAGGTGGTACGCCACTGCTTTCTGGCGTCACCTCGGTCGCATTGGCTGAAATCATAATAATGGTGGCGCTGTGGATGCGCGCGCGAATGGCTTTGGCTAAGTCCCAGCCGCTCATGCCGGGCATGGCAATATCTAAGAGAAATACCCGCGGTTCTGAGGCGCAGTAGCGGAGCATGTCTAAACAGGTGCCGCCGTCCGGAGCCGAGATCACATTGAAACCCAGCGGTTTTAGCATGTCGCTGAGCAGGCTGCGGTGGGTGGGTTCGTCATCGACCACAAACAGGGTTTGCTCGGCGCCCCCGTAGCTAATGATCTTTTTCTCGCTGGGGCTCACACTGGCCAGTCTGTCGGTGCTGCTCAGCATTAGGTTTAGCTTCACTTCACTGCCAACCCCAACTTGGCTGTGAATACTAATGTCGCCGCCCATAATATCGGTGAGCAGGCGAGTGATGGTGAGACCTAATCCGGTGCCGGCAATATGCGGCGCGCCAGGTTTGCGCACGCGCTCAAAGGGCCTGAAAATACGTTCGATATCCTCGGCGGCAATGCCAAAGCCGGTGTCGTTAATAATAAACTCAGCGACCTGGTTGCGATAACTAATGGTGAAATTGACCCGTCCCTCTGGCGTGTATTTTATGGCGTTGGAAATTAAATTAATGAGAATCTGGCGCAGGCGCTTTTCATCGGTTTTTACTGTTTCTGGCAGCGGTGTGAGGCGGTCAAAACTAAAGCCAATGCCCTTGGCCTGGGCTTGAACCTGAAACATACTCACAATCTGGTCTAATAAATTACCCAAGTTTACGTCGCTTGGTGAGAGCTCTAAGCGGCCCGCTTCAATACGGGATATATCCAGTAAGCCTTCAATTAGGTCGGCCAGATGCTCGCTGCTCCGGCGTATTACCCGCAGGGCATCGAGGCGACTGGCAGGGATGGACGTGTCTTTTTCCAGTAGCTGGGCATAGCCGAGAATGGCATTTAGGGGTGAGCGCAGTTCGTGGCTGATGCCGGTTAAATAGCGAGTTTTGGCTTGGTTGGCGGCTTCGGCAACCTCTTTGGCGCGCTGTAATTGCAGGTCGGTTTGTTTGTGGGCCGCAATTTCAGCCATGAGCAATTCGGTCTGCCGTTGGGATTCTTCTTGGGCAACTCGGCGACTGTCGTGAACTAAGGCGAACATCCACGCCAATATGCCGCAGACAATAAGCAAAATACAAAATACGTTTGTTAAAGCGCTGGCGGCGAGACTGCGCTCCATGCCCTCGTCGATGGTGATTTGCACATAGACCAGCGCTAACACACTGGCAATGATAAAGCTGATAAGCGTGAACAAGCCTAAAAAATGCCCAATGCGGGTATTCAGTGAGCGTATCCAACTGGTCGGCAGCAGAAAGCTGAGGGCATTGGTGAGCTGCTCGGCCATGCGCGAATTGGTTTTACACATATCGTGACAGCGGCTGTCGAGTGAGCAGCACAGCGAGCAAATTGGCCCGGCGTAGGCGGGGCAGTGACTCATGTCCTCGCCTTCAAAATGGTGGTAGCAAATACAGCAGCGCAGAGAGACTTTGCTGCTGGCGATGGCGGGTTCGCGGGCTAAGTAGTAGCGGCCCTTGGTTAGCCAGCAAATGAGCGGTGCGAGAATAAAGGTGCTACCCAGCGCTATAAACGAGGCCAATGCTTGGGCGGTGGGGCCAAATTGGCCAATATGGGCAAACAGTCCGACGGTTGACGCAATGATCATCGAGCCAACCCCAACGGGGTTGATGTCGTAGAGGTGGGCACGTTTAAACTCTATTGCTTGGGGGCGCAAGCCAAGGGGCCGATTGATGACCAAATCGGCGACCAATGAGCCGACCCAGGCCAGCGCAATAATCGCATAGGCGGTGAGGATTTCTTCCAGAATTCGATAAATGCCCAGTTCCATCAACATCAGCGCAATGGCCACATTAAACACCAGCCACACTACCCGCCCAGGGTGGTTGTGAGTGAGCCGCGAAAAGAAATTAGACCAAGCAATGGAGCCAGCGTAGGCGTTGGTAACATTGATTTTGAGCTGCGACAAAATCACAAAAACGCTGCATAAAATCAATGTTAGCTGGGGCGACGAACTTAAATAACTGAAGGCAGTGAGGTACATGTGATTAGGATCGGCGGCATCACTAAACGGAATGCCGTGGCTCAGCGCCAATACCGCCAGAAAGGAACCCACCAAGATCTTAATCGAGCCGCTAATAATCCAGCCCGGCCCCGCCGCGATTAACGCCAGCCACCAGCGCTTATTAGGCCGATCTTGGTGGGGCAAAAAGCGCAGAAAATCGACCTGTTCGCCTATTTGCGCAATCAGTGAAAAGATCACCGCCGAGGCGGCGCCAAAGGCCAAAATGTTGAGATTTGGGTCGCTGTCTGGCGGTGTGAAGGCCACCCAGTTATTAAAGGCCTCGTCCGACTGCCAAGCAATACAGGCCAGCGGCGCGAGCTGCAATACAATCCACAGCGGTTGAGTCCACACTTGAAAGCGGCTTATCCAGGTAATGCCGTGGGTCACCAGCGGAATCACCACAACGGCGCTGATTAAATAGCCGTACTTGAGTGGAATGTCGAGGCTGAGCTCCAGCGCCAGCGCCATGATCGACGACTCAAGCGCAAAGAAAATAAAGGTGAATGAGGCGTAAATCAGTGAGGTGATGGTCGAGCCAATATAACCAAAACCGGCACCACGGGTGAGCAGGTCAATATCAATGCCCTGGCGGGCGGCGTGATAGCAAATCGGCAGGCCGGTTAAAAAAATAATAATGCCCACGGCCATAACTGCAGCCACGGTATTGTTAAAACCGTAGCTGAGGGTAATCGCCCCGCCAATAGCCTCGAGGGCAAGGAAGGAAATAGCGCCCAGCGCGGTGTTCGAAACCCGATTAACTGACCACTTACGCGCAGCCTTGGCGGTGAATCGCAGTGCGTAATCTTCTAAGGTTTCGTTGGCTACCCAACGATTGTACTTCCGGCGTACCCGGAATACTTTTTGTTGCGCACTCATATGGCCAAATGACGCTCCGATAACAGCTCATTGGCTGAACGAACTAGCTAGGACTTGCCATTATAGGCCTTAAGCTTGTTTGAAGCCCGCAGCATAGCAGTCATAAAGGTTTTGTCCCGTCTCTAGTATATCTGCTTATAGAAAGGCACCCGAGTGGTGTTTACCTGCAGAAGGTACCGCGCTGGCGGCGAGGCCGGTATACGTCATTTAACTTACTGGGGGGGAGCATTCGCCTCATGGTGCGATGGGGAACTTCTAAGGAGACTGTCCACTGTCGAATCAAGCAACCCAAGGGTAGGAGAAGTAACGATGAGTGATAAATCCGATAATCAGCGTTCGTGGGGGCGCCGCAAGGTAGTTCGCGCCCTTGGCGCACTGCCGCTGGGTATTATTCTGGCATCGCAGTTGAGTTGGGCGGCACCCGCCACCACCACTGGGCAGGCGGTTACCGAAGATACTGTAACGGTGGGCATTTTGCACTCGCTCACCGGCACCATGGCGATTAGTGAAACCGGCGCCCAAGAGGCCGAAAAGCTGGCCATTAAACAAATTAACGAATCTGGCGGTATTCTCGGCCGGCAAATCAAAATCATTCAAGAAGATGGCGCCAGCGACTGGCCAACCTTTGCAGAAAAAAGCCGTAAATTATTAGTGAACGACAAGGTAGCCGCCGTATTTGGCTGCTGGACCTCGGCCTCGCGTAAAGCAGCGCTGCCGGTGTTTGAAAAAGAAAATGGCCTGCTTTATTACCCCACATTTTACGAAGGGCTAGAGCAGTCTAAGAACGTAATTTACACCGGTCAGGAAGCGACCCAGCAGATTCTAGATGGTTTGAACTGGGTGGCAAAAGAGAAGGGCGCGAAGACCTTCTACCTGATTGGCTCCGATTACATCTGGCCACGTACTTCCATGAAAATTGCCCGTAAACACATAGAAAACGTGCTGGGCGGCAAAGTGGTGGGTGAAGAGTACAAGCCACTGGGCGATACCCAGTTTGGTTCGGTCATCAACAAAATCCGCCTTAAAAAGCCTGATGTGATTTACGCCGCGGTAGTGGGTGGCAGTAACGTAGCGTGGTTTAAGCAGCTTAAAGCGGCGGGTATCAACTCCAAGAAGCAGACGCTGCTGACGATCTCGGTAACCGAAGATGAAGTATTGGGCATCGGTGGTGAAAACCTCGAAGGCTTCTACTCCATCATGAAGTACTTCCAGAGCCAAGATAACGCCAACAACGTGGCCTTTGTTAAAGCCTTTAAAGAAATGTGGGGCGACGACAGTGTGATTGGTGACGTAACCCAAGCTGCTTACCTCGGGCCTTGGTTGTGGAAAGCGGCTGTTGAGAAAGCCGGCACCTTTGACGTAGACGCGGTTGTTAAGGCCTCTGAAGAGGGCGATATCGAGCTGACTACCGCACCAGAAGGCTATGTGAAACTTCACCCCAATCACCACCTTTGGAGTAAGGCACGGGTAGGTATGTGGAAGAAAGATGGCCAGGCTGAGGTGGTGTATACCTCTGAACTGCTTGAGCCAGATCCATTCCCAGAAGGTTATCAATAAGCTCTAGGGCGTCTCAGAAATATTCTAGCAAGACCGGCGAGCAGCAATGCTCGCCAAACTCTTTAGCGAAATGATGTAGTGGAAAGCAGCAGTGACCAGAATGTTGAAGTACTTTTTAGCGGAGGCTAAGTAATGGGCGGTTATAGCTACGACGAGTTAGGCGCGATATTCGCAATGCAGGGCTTCGCCGGCATCAGCTTGTTCAGCGTACTGTTGCTGATGGCCTTGGGGCTCGCAATTATATTTGGGCAGATGGGGGTCATTAATATGGCTCACGGCGAATTTATGGCCGCAGGGGCGTATACCACCTATCTGATCTCTTCTCTCACAGAAACCTATATTCCGGCATTCATGCCGTACTATTTTGTGTTCTCGATTGCTGCGGCATTTCTCGTTGCCGGCACACTCGGGTATCTCGCAGAATTTATATTGATAAGGCATCTCTACAAGCGCCCATTAGACACCTTGTTAGCGACTTGGGGCTTGAGCTTAATCATGCAGCAATCCTACCGCTCGATCTTTGGCGCGCGGGAAGTGAGTCCCACACTGCCAGAATGGTTGATGGGTTCTGTTAAGCCGACCGAGATGATCGACATCCCCATTAACGGCATGTTCGTGCTCGGTTTAACGATATTCACGACCTTGGCGGTATTTTACCTCATGTTTAAATCCAGCTGGGGTTTGCGGGTGCGCGCCACCACTCAGAATCGGGTTATGGCTGGCGCGGTGGGTATTAACACCAAAAAGATTGACCGCTACACCTTTGCACTGGGTTGCGGCATAGCCGGTATGGCCGGTGCGGCGTTTACCACGATTGCGTCTACTGGGCCAACCACGGGAACGCTTTATATTGTTGATACCTTTATGGTGGTGGTCTTTGGTGGTGCTGCGAGCTTGTTTGGCACAATCGCCTCAGCATTCTCAATCGCACAAGCCCAATCCATTCTCGAATTCTTTATCAGCGGATCAATGGCCAAAGTCTTTACCTTGCTCACCTTGGTAATAATTTTGATGTTCAAACCAGAAGGCCTATTTGCCAGCAAGGTTCGTCGCTAAGACGAGCCTCGCTCTAAGCGATCTGGTTATAAATTATTGGGAGTTAATGATGAGCTTTGTATACGAAAAATTATTTGGCGATAAAAAGGGGCTAATAGGATTTTGCATCTTAGCGGCGCTGATTCTGGTTGTGTTTCCTGTGATGCTCGATTCCTTTCGTTTGAATCTGGTGGGCAAGTACCTGACTTATGCCTTCGCGGCGGTTAGCTTGGTGTTGCTGTGGGGTTATGGCGGCACCTTGAGTTTGGGGCAGGGCATTTTCTTTGGTATTGGCGGCTACGCCATGGCGATGTTTTTAAAACTAGAGGCCTCGTCGCCGGAAAATACCGCTATCCAGTCAACACCGGGCATTCCCGACTTTATGGACTGGAACCAAATAACGGAGTTACCGCTGTTTTGGATGCCATTTCATAGTTTCACTTTTACCTTGTTCGCCGTTTTGGTTGTACCCACGATATTTGCGTACATCATTGGTGCTGCCATGTTTAAACGCCGGGTCGGGGGTGTGTACTTTGCGATCATTACCCAGGTTGTTTCCGTTATCTTAACGGTACTGATTGTAGGTCAGCAGGGGCTAACGGGCGGGATCAATGGCATAACTGATTTACGCACCCTAAATGGCTGGGACATCACCTCAGACAGTGCCAAGAATCTGTTTTACTTTATTAACTGTTTTCTGCTCCTCGCGGTAATTATTGCCTCGCGCTTTATCTTAACCAGCAAGTTTGGGCGCTTATTGCTGGCCATGCGCGACAAAGAAGATAGGGTGCGTTTCTCGGGCTATGATGTGGCCAATTTTAAAATATTTATCTTCAGCTTTGCGGCGATGATCTCCGCGATAGGCGGCGCCATGTTTACCTTGCAGGTCGGCTTTATGTCACCGTCCTTCGTCGGTATTGTGCCCTCCATTGAAATGGTGATCTTTGCCGCGATTGGCGGCCGCATGTCACTGATCGGTGCGGTATACGGCACCTTGCTGATTAACTTTGGTAAAACGGCGTTCTCTGAATCCTTTCCTGAGCTATGGCTATTCCTCATGGGCGGCTTGTTCATCGCCGTTGTTATGTTTTTTCCAAACGGCCTAGCTGGCTTGTGGGAAGACTATGGCCACCACATCACCAAACGCTTTGGCTTTATCAATAAATTTTTTGATAAATCTAAAAACACCGCAGATAGCGTTGAGCTGGAGGGGGCAAACTCATGAATATGTCCACCAATACTGACTTTACCTTAGCGATAGAAGATCTCACGGTGTCATTTGATGGCTTTAAAGCCGTCGATAGCCTGAACTTTTACTTAGACAGAAATGAGCTGCATGTGGTTATTGGCCCAAATGGCGCCGGTAAAACCACCGTGCTGGATTTAATATGCGGTAAAACCAAATCAACCTCTGGCAGCATAAAATTTTTGAACAAGGAATTAACCAATCTTTCTGAGCACGAAATTGTGCGGGCGGGGGTGGGCCGTAAATTTCAAACCCCGTCGATTTATGAAAACTTGAGCGTGATGGAAAATCTGGAAATTTCCTATCCCAAAGGACGTGGCGTATTTGGCTCGCTAATGTTTAAACACGACGCCGTGGTACGCGATAAAATTATGGAAGTGGCCAAGCAGATCATGCTGGAAAAATTCTTGCACACCGAGGCCGGCCTGCTAAGCCATGGGCAAAAGCAGTGGTTAGAAATTGGCATGTTACTGATCCAAGATCCCCAGTTGCTCATGCTAGACGAGCCGGTTGCCGGTATGAGCGTGAAAGAGCGTGAGCAAACCGCCGAGTTACTTAACAAAATCAGCGCTGGTAGATCGGTGCTGGTAATAGAACACGATATGGAATTTGTCGCACGTATAGCCCACAAGGTCACCGTTTTGCACCAAGGCAAGATTCTGGCCGCTGGCGAAATGAAAGATGTGCAAAAAGACCCCAAGGTGATTGAGGTTTATCTCGGTCATTAACGCCGTATGCGTATTTTTTAGCGGCGAAAAGTATGAGTGACTCACGCGAGGTGAAAGAAAATTATGTTAGAAGTCTCTAATTTAAAAGTGTGTTACGGGCAAAGTGAAGTTATTCACGGCCTCGATTTTGTGGTGCCCAAAAATGAGACCCTTGCGATTATGGGCCGCAATGGCATGGGCAAAACCACGCTGTTTAAATCACTTATCGGTATCTTGCCCAGCGCAGATGGCAAAATTTTAATTGACGGAATTGATGTTAGTAGTAAAGAAAGTTTTCAACGGGTGGAAAATGGCATTGCCTATGTTCCCCAGGGGCGAATGATATTTCCCTCGTTAACCGTGCAAGAGAATATTGAAACGGGAATGGAAGTCTCCAAACTTAAAAAAATTCCCGACGATATCTATGCGCTCTTCCCAGTGCTGGCAGAAATGCGCAAGCGTAAAGGCGGCAATCTCTCGGGGGGGCAGCAGCAGCAGTTAGCCATTGCGCGGGCATTGGTGACAAATCCCAAAGTGCTACTGCTTGACGAGCCAACGGAAGGTATTCAGCCCTCTATTATCAAAGACATTGCCAATGTGCTTAATGAGATTAAAAAACTGCGCGACATCACCATTATTGTTTCTGAACAAGTGCTGAGCTTTACCATGGCGATAGCCGACCGAATTATCGTGATAGACAAGGGCAGCTTTATTCACGAAGACCTACGCGAAGATGTCGACACCGATAAAATCAAAGCCTATCTATCAGTGTAATACGGTGATTGATTTCAGTGCGACAAATGAACAACGATTGAATTACGGCGGAGATTACAATGCGACACGGTGATATTTCTAGCAGCCCAGACACGGTTGGCGTGGCGGTTGTTAACTACAAAATGCCGCGCTTACACAGCCGCGAGCAAGTATTGGACAATGCCCGCAATATTGCCGAGATGATTAAGGGCATGAAGATCGGCCTGCCGGGCATGGACTTAGTGGTGTTTCCCGAATACAGCACCATGGGCATTATGTATGACAACGATGAGATGATGGCCACCGCTGCCACTATTCCCGGCGATGAAACCGCTATTTTTAGCGCTGCGTGCCGCGAGGCCAAAACTTGGGGAATATTCTCGCTTACTGGCGAACGCCATGAAGAACACCCGCACAAAGCGCCATACAACACGCTTGTGCTCATTAATGATCAAGGCGAAATCGTTCAAAAATACCGCAAGTGTATTCCTTGGTGCCCAATAGAGGGTTGGTATCCTGGCGATAAAACCTATGTCAGCGATGGCCCCAAGGGCATGAAAATCAGCCTGATTATTTGTGACGATGGCAACTACCCTGAAATTTGGCGAGACTGCGCCATGAAGGGCGCGGAGCTAATTGTGCGCTGCCAAGGCTATATGTATCCCGCTAAAGAACAACAAGTGATGATGGCAAAAAGCATGGCGTGGGCAAATAACTGCTATGTGGCCGTTGCCAATGCCAGTGGTTTCGACGGCGTGTATTCCTATTTTGGTCACTCTGCCATTATTGGCTTTGATGGCCGCACCTTGGGTGAGTGTGGTGAAGAAGACATGGGCGTGCAATATGCCCAGTTGTCGGTGAGTCAAATTCGCGATGCGAGGGCCAATGATCAATCGCAAAATCATCTATTCAAATTACTCCACCGTGGCTACACCGGCGTCTATAACTCCGGTGATGGCGACAAAGGTGTAGCGGATTGTCCCTTCGATTTTTACCGAACCTGGGTCTTAGATGCTGAGAAGGCCCAGGCCGATGTAGAGCGTATGACCCGACCAACGATAGGCGTGGCAGACTGCCCTGTGGGCGAGCTACCTTTTGTTGGCAAGGAAGAACAGGCGGGCCAATAGCGCAATGCAGTACGTAGCCGCGCCTCAGTACTGTTACGCACGTGTAGACGTGAGGGCTTATCATGCCATTTATAAACGACCAATTGGCAGACAATCAGGCGCGTTTAGCCAGTCAAGCGAATACCGGCTTGTTTTCAGCGGCCTGCATGCCGGATAAAACCGTGACCGCCAAACGTCAATCTCGCTTTCGCTTTGACCCTGGCGCGGTAATGGCCTTGCTGCGCAGCCGAATTATTGGGCAGGACGCTGCTCTGGCGGCAATAGAAGATATGTTGCATGTGGTAAAGGCCGATATTGGCAGTAAGCAGCGGCCACTGTGCGTGATGCTGTTGCTGGGGCCAACAGGGGTTGGCAAAACCCAGACTGCTCGGCTTATTGCCGAGGCAATTTGCGGTAGCGCCGAGGCCTTGGTTCGCATCGATATGAATACCCTAGCGCAAGACCACTATGCCGCTGCATTAACCGGTGCGCCGCCGGGCTATGTTGGTAGCAAGGAGGGGCATACGCTCTTTCCTGTAGATGAGATAGCGGGGAGCTATAGTGTGCCGTCCGTTATCTTGTTTGATGAAATAGAAAAAGCCAGTGACGAAGTCATCCGCTCGCTACTGAATGTATTGGATAGCGGAAAACTACGTCTTTCGTCTGGGGTCAAGGCGCTGGATTTTTGTAATAGCTTAATCTTTATGAGCAGCAATATTGCCGCGTCTGAGCTTGAGCGCCATCGAAATAAAAAATACGTATTTGCTGAACGGAAGGCTGGCGAACAACAACTGATTGATCGCGCACTTAGGCAGAAGTTTGATCCTGAATTTATTAATAGGATCGATGCCATTCTTGTTTTTAAACATTTGTTGCGCAGCGATCTGAGTGCCTTGCTCAATATTGAACTAGGGAATCTTGGGCGACGTTTGCGTAAGCAGGGCGTCGAACTTGATTTGGATCAGCCCTGTTTTGATTATCTTTTGAAACACTACGACGCCCGCTATGGCGCGCGCGATATTGCTCGCCGTTTGCGAACCAGCTTAGAACCGGTAGTGGCTAGAGCCATATTGGCAGCGCCAGAGAGCAATCGTTTCATTGGCTTTATTCAGAATAGTAGCTTGGTGGTTGAGGCGGTGTAGGGCTTTTATAATAGTGCTAGTTCAAGCTTGATAGGAGGTGCTTCGCTAGCAGGTTCTCAATGGAATCGGGTTCAGCGCCAGCCCCATACCCATACCCATACCCATAGCACGTCATTTGTTGATATACCGCGATAAATCATGCTATGTGTGGTATGTTGCCTCTCTTGTTGTTCTTTCTGCGTTTTATTAGCGTGGCATCAATCGCGCGATTTCCATCACCGTCACCTCAATATTGGGCTCTGCGGTTCTCAAAATTTAGATTTTCCATCTCTACCCTGTAAAGCTACATCCTATATTGCCCGCACATTCTAGCGCTATGCTGGCGAATTTTTTCTATTTTCTTGATATCAGAAATGATCATCAAGCGCCACTTATTGGAGTGTTATGACTACGGGCAATACTGAATTTAAAGAGCAGCAACCCAGTATACTTTCTTTTGTAAAAGACCTGCCGAATATCTGTTCACTGGCGGGACTGGCCTGCACCATTCTGGCCATTTACTTTAGCATTTTAGGTGTTTTTTACGCGGCAATGATCGGCATGATCTGGGCTGTTGCCTTTGACTGGGCCGACGGCTTGGTTGCGCGAAGAATGAAAGGGCGCACCGGCAGCGACCGCATTTTTGGTGGCCAGCTCGATTTGCTAATCGACATTGTGAGTTATGGCGTCACACCCGCGGTGCTGTTGTTGAGTTTTGGCGGCTTTGCGCCAATCTTTCTGATAGGTGCTTTTATTATGCTCGCCGCGAGCGCAATAAGGCTGAGCTATTTCAGCACCTTCGGTCTTTCTGGCGAGGCGAAATACACGGGGCTGGCGCTGGATAACAATAATATTATTCTGGTATTTATATTCTTGTTTGAAAGCTTTCTAAGTCAGGGCGTGTTCACAATTGTGCTTTATATCAGCGGTGTGGGGCTTGCGGCGCTGAATGTGTCGCAGATTAAAACCCCAAAGCTCTCTGGTAATCCGGCCAATGTTTATCGCTTGGCAATTTATACACTGGCGATTACCGGTATTTATGGCTGGAAACTTTTGTAGTCGAAAAGACAAACTGAGATTTAGCGCAGAAGCAAAAACACTATTTTTAATCGAGGAGTAAAAAAGGATAATGGTTGTATACACTGTAGGTACATTTGATTTATTGCACGTAGGGCATCTTGCCTTGTTAGAGTACTGTAAAACGTTGGGCGATGTGGTGGCGGTGGGTGTTGCCTCGGATAAAGTGGTGAACTCCTATAAGCCTAATACACCGGTTATTCCCTTAGATCAAAGATTGGAAATGTTAAAGGCCTTGCGCTGCGTTGATATTGTTCAGCCCTACCACGAGTTAGAATATGTTTCTGGTTGCAAAGCAGTAGATGCCGATATTTTTGTGGTGGGTGAAGACTGGGGCAAGAAGCGCCACAATCTTGAAGTGGAAGCCTACTTAAAAAGCCAGGGCAAACAAATTATTCAGGTGCTTTATAATCCGCGCACCTCATCTAGCAGAATTAAAAAGCACACCATCGCGCAAACGGATAAAAATAATTATCTTGAACAGATTGTTGCTTAGAAATACCAAAACTAAAAACAAAACCTGAAGTTGCCGAGACCTTAATCTGTAGGTCTAGGGCGGCTACTGCCTTTCCGAATTAATCTTCCTAGATAAAAACACTGTCATCGATAAATCCTCGCTCATGCAGCTGCTTTAGAATAAGACTACATTTCTGTTTAAACATATCCCTCAGCAGTCGCACGGCGGGGGTGATAGATTGCCTGCTGGGGCAAATAAGCCACAGCTCGGTAGGCCGCGGTTTAAACTTGGGCATAATATTAATGACTTGGCCCGACAGTAAATCTGCCGACATATCTAAGCAAGATTTAACAGCTACGCCTTTACCGGCAACACACCAACGTCTTACCAAGTCGCCGTCATTGGAGGCGTGCTTACCACTCATTTTGATTTTGTATTCGCGCCCATCCTGCGAGAATGCCCATGTGTCGTGCGTAATGTCGTGAAGCTGGTAAAAAAGCCCGTTATGTGACGCTAGATCATGGGGATGGCTGGGGCTGCCCTTTTCCGCAAGATACGCGGGAGTTGCGCATAATAGGCTTGGCACATTGCAGATTTTAAAGCCATAAAGGTTTGCGTCAGAAGGCGAGCCGTAACGTAGGGCTATGTCTACCGAGTCGCGATAAAAGTCGATGTTGCTATCACTTATATTGGTTTTTAAGCTTACTTTTGGGTGGGCGTCCATAAACTCGTCGAGCCAGGGAATAGCGAAGTTTCTCCCTAAATCTGACGACAATGCAATGCGCAGCTCACCATCAACGTTATCCAAACCATCTTTCATATTGAGTTTGGCTTGCTCCAACATGATGAGGGCCTGCTCGCACTGGGGTATATAGCGTTCACCGGCAGTGGAGAGCCGAAGTTGGCGGGTGGTGCGAATAAAAAGCTCGGCGCCCAGCGCGGCCTCAGCGCGTTTCAATGCTGCGCTTGCCGTTGCGGTGCGCATATCCAAGCTCGCCGCGGCTGCCGTGATACTGCGGAATTCAGCGACTTTGAGTATTACTTGAAGGTCTTCTAATAACATATTATCTAATCATATTTGATAATGAATCCTTGATTATGCTGTTTAAATTGAATAACGCAAGCCCTACACTGCTTGGCGATCACTCATCACCTGGATAAACCCTATGAAAGCAATTGGCTATAAAGAATCACTCCCCATTAATGACGCCGCATCGTTAATCGACATCGAACTCCCGCAGCCCATTGCCAAAGGGCGCGATTTGCTCGTGAAGATCAAGGCAATTGCCGTTAACCCCGTAGATTCCAAAATTCGCCAGAAGGCCGTAAACGAAGACGGCAGCTACAAGGTGATAGGCTGGGATGCCGCCGGCGAAGTGATTGCGGTGGGTGAAGCAGTTACAAAATTTAAGCCTGGCGATGTGGTGTACTACGCTGGTGATCTCACCCGTCAAGGCAGCAATGCCGAGTATCAGCTGGTCGACGAGCGTATTGTGGGTGGTAAACCCAAGAGTTTGTCATTTGCTGAAGCCGCTGCGCTACCGCTGACAACCATCACCGCTTGGGAGTTGTTGTTTGAGCATCTTGCAATAAGGCAGCAAGGAGCGAATTCAACGGACAAATCCGACGAGGTAATTTTGGTGGTGGGCGCAGCAGGTGGCGTCGGTTCTATTTTGATTCAGCTCGCTAAGGCCATTACGGGTGCCACGGTGATCGCCACCGCGTCACGGGCGGGAACTCAAACGTGGGTGAAGTCGCAGGGCGCAGATCATGTTATAGATCACAGCAAGCCACTCCTGCCGCAACTCGAGGCATTAGGAATTAAACAGGTCACTCATATTGCCAGCCTGAACGGCACCGGCAGCTACTTTGACAGCTATCCAGAAATGCTGGCGACCTTTGGCAAAATCGCGATGATTGACGATCCGGCTACGCCGCTAGATGTAATGAAATTAAAAACAAAGAGTCAGTCGCTGCATATCGAGTTTATGTTTGCCCGCTCAATGTACCAAGCGGCCGATATGGACGAGCAGGGCAAGCTGCTAAGCCGAGTGGCCGACCTAGTTGACCAAGCGTATATTAAAACCACTAGTGGCAAAAACCTTGGCACTATCAATGCCAACAATCTCAAAGCGGCCCACGCCGAATTGGAGTCGGGTACGGCGATTGGCAAAATCGTTTTAGAAGGTTTCTGATATAGCAGCAATTTAGTTTTTGCTTGCAGTATTGCCGCCGAGTTAGATCAAGTCTCTCGGCGGCTTTTTCGTATTTGGCCACTCTCCAAACGCTTTTTCTCAGCTCATTTCTTAGCTTCAGTTGGCGCTTTTTATCGCCCCTACGTCATTTAACGTAGCCCTCAGGGCATATTGACTAATACCGGATCAAACCGCGATTGCGGATAGTAGCTGCATGGCGAAGGCCGCTTATTACTATTTTGCCTCGGGTGATTGGTGTCGATAAGTCGGTGGTGGTGTCGTCCAGAATTTTCTAAGACTGATCCGGAGAGAAACGATGGCTGAAACAATCATCAAGGTTGACCTTAGCAAGTCGGCTTATGAGAACGATATGATCCACAACCGCTGGCACCCTGATATTCCGATGGTGTCGATGGTCAAGCCCGGCGACGATTTTAAAATTGAGTGCGTAGACTGGACCGGCGGGCAGATTAGCAATAATGATTCCGCAGATGATGTTCGCGATGTCGATTTGAGTAAGGTGCATTTTCTCTCTGGCCCCGTTGGTGTAGAGGGTGCCGAGCCAGGTGATTTATTGGTGGTCGATATTTTAGATATTGGCACCTTCGAAGAAAGTCAGTGGGGTTTTAATGGCTTCTTTTCTAAGCAGAACGGCGGTGGCTTTTTAACCGAGCATTTTCCCGAAGCGCAGAAATCGATTTGGGATTTTAACGGCATGTTCACCAAATCGCGCCATGTGCCGCGGGTGGAGTTTGCGGGTTTGATTCATCCAGGTTTGATTGGCTGCCTGCCATCGCGGGAAATGTTAAACGAGTGGAATACCCGTGAAAAAGCCCTGGTCGACACCGATCCCCATCGGGTTCCTGAATTAGCGACCCTGCCCTATGCCGAAACCGCCCATATGGGGCGTATGACTGGCGAGGCGGCCAAGGCAGCTGCCGCTGAAGGGGCGCGCACGGTGCCACCGCGCGAGCACGGCGGCAACTGCGATATTAAAGATTTGTCGCGGGGCGCGAAGGTATATTTTCCCGTGTATGTAAAAGACGCTGGCCTGAGTGTGGGCGATTTGCACTTTAGTCAGGGCGATGGCGAAATTACTTTTTGCGGCGCAATAGAAATGGCTGGTTGGATTCATTTGCGGGTGAATTTAATCAAGGGCGGTATTGAAAAATACGGTATTAAAAACCCTATATTCAAACCCAGCCCGATCACGCCTAAGTATGATGATTATCTAATTTTTGAAGGTATCTCGGTGGATGAGGGTGGCAAGCAGCACTACCTCGATGTGCATATTGCGTATCGGCAGGCGTGTTTGAATGCCATTGAGTACCTCACCAAGTTCGGTTACACCCGCGCGCAGGCTTACACCATTCTTGGGGTGGCGCCAGTGCAGGGACATATCAGTGGGGTGGTGGATATTCCAAACGCTTGCGCCACCTTATGGCTACCCACCGACATCTTTGATTTCGATCTGCAGCCCAATGCCAATGGACCCAAAATCGAGGTCGATGGCAGTAGTGCCGATGTGCCTTTATCTCCGGATTTGTGACCGCTGGTATGAGGCACCGTGCGTCGGCTTGTTGGGGAATAGGCTGGCGCGTTAAATGACAGGGAGAGGAGACTAAACAATGCCTGTATATGATTATAAATGTCAGGACCACGGCCTATTTCATGACTTGGCCAGCATGGCCGAGTCGGCCCTGCCCTGCGCCTGTCCACAGTGTGGCAAGCTCAGTGCGCGGGTGATTATGATACCGCCGCAAGTGTTAGCGATGGCACCGGCCAAGCGTCAGGCGATGGCGCGCAATGAAAAAGCGCTGCATCAGCCGATTATTTCGACACCCGATTCCCGCGAAGACGCGAGTCAGCGTCGCGCTCACGCCGCCGCCAAAAAAGGCTGTGGCTGCGGGAGCAAAGATATTAACCCCGACCGCAGTAGTTTGCGTCAGCAAGCGATATTTCTGCCAGACGGCAGCAAGGTGTTTCCCTCCCAGCGACCCTGGATGATTAGTCACTAAGGTGATTTTGAAATTCTCCTTGGGAAGGGACATTGAAGGAGCCGCGCTGTGGCGTAGCTCCTTCTTTTTTGGCTGAATTCCTAGTGTAGTGCCGTGTATAGTTTTGCTCGTGGTATTCTTGGCGTGTGTGTAGTGGTTCAGTGTGATACTAGGCGCTGAGCCGTTATTGCTTGCCCTGAATGCCAACGAGTTTTTTCATGCACGCTTTTATTCAATCCCTGTTGTTTTCTTTTTCAATTACCGGCCCTATTTTTGTGGTGTTGGCGCTGGGCGCCTACCTCAACCAAATTCGCCTGATTAATGACAACTTCGTCGAGGTCGGTACTAAGTTGGTATTTAATATCACCTTACCGGCGCTGTTGTTTTTAAGTATTAGCCAGACCAGTATTAGTGATACTGCCAATGTGTCTTTGGTGGCCTTCGGTTTAATCGCCACAGTAATAGTATATTTATTGCTGGAGCTAATGGCGCATTACCTCGTGCCTAAGCGAGAAGATCGCGGGGTGGTGGTGCAGGGCAGTTTTCGTTCAAATTTGGCGATTATTGGCCTAGCCTACTGCGTGAATGCCTATGGCGACACCGGTTTGATTACCGCCTCGCTGTATTTGGGCTTGGTAACTATTTTATATAATATTTTGGCGGTGATTACCCTCAGTCGTTCGCTTAATCGCGCGGGCGGCTGGTCAGCTACCTTAAAGGGTATTGCCCGTAATCCTCTTATTATCAGCATTGTTGGCGCCCTGATCTTTGCGGGATTAGGATGGCGTTTACCCGCATTGATACGGCACAGCGGCGAGTATTTTGCCCAGCTGACCTTGCCACTGGCGCTATTGTGCACGGGCGCGAGTTTAAATTTTAAGGCATTGCGGGCCGACTTTAGCAGCGCACTGATCAGCACGGTGTGTAAATTACTGCTGGTGCCCTTGTTGCTGGTTGTTGTTGGTATTGCTGTGGGGTTTCGGGGGGTAGAGTTGGGTGTCTTGGCATTGATGTCTTCCGCGCCTGCGGCTGCGGCGAGCTATGTTATGGTGCGGGCTATGGGTGGCAATTCGGCCTTGGCGGCCAATATTATTGCGCTGACGACGATAGGTTCGCTGCTTACCACCAGTCTATTTATGTTCGTGTTGCGTAGCGTGCAATTGATATAGGGCTAGTGCTTGCCTTGAATAGCTGGAGTTTTAAAGCGGCAGTGGCGACGCCGCACAACGTCTAGTATCCAATAATGGTATTTTGTAATCTTGCGCAAAGAGTGTTCACTCACTATATTTGATGTTGAATATAGAATTCAGTGATGATTATCGTCTTTCGTGATCGGCTAGATACGATATCCCTGATTTTTCGACACGAGATTCAGGTGGTGTGCTATGCGGATGGTCTTGGTAGTTTTAATGACGTGGGGTGTCATGGGTTATGTGCTGGCGCCTGATGACTTACTCGATGGTACACGTGGTCGTTTGAGCTTTTTAGTCGCTGGGCAATAATCTACTAACTATTGCGGCCCCGTAGGACTCATTACCGGGCCGCAATAGGCTCAGGCCCTGCTCAATTCCTGCTCAACCCAATCAAACACTTCGTCGTAATTTGCCGGCAGCAAGTTGTGCAGCTCTTTTAAGGCGGTCTGCACCACACTCTTTTGCGGGTGATTGAGGTTGATGTGGCCGAGCTTGCGGCCAGGGCGCACGTCTTTGCCATACCAGTAGCATTGAGTGGCGGGGATTTTTAACCAGCGGGTGTCGCGCTCTACGCCAATGACGTTAATCATCACGCTCTGCCCGCGCACATCGGGCGCCTTTAGCGGTAGGCCACTCACTGCCCGCAAATGCATTTCAAACTGGCTAACGCAGGCGCCGGCCTGAGTCCAGTGGCCGCTATTATGAACTCGTGGTGCCAGTTCATTTACCATCAATGCATCGCCAACTCTAAAGCATTCCATGGCCATCACGCCGACATAGCCGCTGCTGTCCATAATTTTGCCTAGCATCGCTTCGGCCTGTGGCTGAAGGTGACTCACGCGGCTTAGGGGGGCGATCGATGCCATTAAAATGCCGTTAACGTGCAAATTGAGGGTCAGCGGGTAAAAGACTTTATTGCCTTCGCTATCCCTTGCGCCGACGAGTGACAGTTCTTCATCAAAGGGGATTTTTTGCTCGGCAATGCCGGTGCCCAGCCAGTCGGCGGGAATGGCGCCGCCGTCATCTTGATGCAGCCAGTGCTGGCCCTTGCCGTCGTAACCGCCTTCGCGGCGTTTGAGCAGCACGTGGGGGCCGAGCTCGGTGTGCATCTCTTGAGCGCTACTGTCGGTATTCACTGCCCGCCATGGCGCGGTGCTAATGGCCAGATCGTCGAGCATAGTTTTCTGGTGAAAACGGTCTGCAATTCGCCCGAAAATATCGGCATTGATAAAACCGGCTTGGCTACTCAGGTGGCGAGTGACTGGGGTGTCCGGCCACTGTTCGCGCTCAACGGTAACAACGTCGTGAGCGGCGATGTCTGGTAAGTGCTCACTATCAGGCTCGATAGGCTCAACGTTGAGCGCTAGCGGATAAGCGGCCTGCTTTAGCATGGCGCCTAATTGGCCGGCGCCGAGAACCCATACCGTTGGCATTACGCTTCCCTCGGATCCGGATTATCGAGTACGTCTTGAGTTTGCTTGGCGCGGAAGGCCTCTAATTTGCTTGCGAGGTTCGCGTCGTTCAGCGCCAAAATTTGGCAGGCTAGCAGGCCGGCGTTAAACGCGCCTGCACTACCAATCGCCAAGGTGCCAACCGCAATGCCCTTTGGCATTTGGGCAATAGAGAGCAAGCTGTCTACGCCGCTAAGAGCGCGGCTTTGTACTGGCACACCCAGTACGGGCAGCCGAGTTTTGGCGGCAACCATACCAGGTAAATGCGCGGCGCCGCCGGCGCCTGCAATAATGACCTCGAAGCCACGTGCAATCGCCTGATCGGCAAATTCCATCAGCTTGTCGGGGGTGCGGTGGGCAGATACCACTTCGACGTGGTGCTCAACGCCGAGTTCGCTCATGATCTCGGTGGCCGGGCGCATGGTCTCCCAGTCACTTTTTGAACCCATGATCAGGGCAACTTTTGCGGTCATTGCTTGGCTCTCTTCGCGTGAAAGCCGCGTATTATACGGGAATTATCGCCAGAGACCGAATCTGGAAGCAAATCTTGGTAAAAGCGGAGTTTTGCGGATTTTTAAAGGTGTCTGTGAAATGAGAAGTTGGCGCCAACATGTTGTATTAATTAGGAAAATAATTATCCGGGGCGTGATGGTGGCAAATCAAATAAATTGCGCGGCAAGCGGATTTTTGCGCCGGCATAGCGATATGCCTTATGGTCTGCTGTGCTTATTACTTCGTAGAGTGATAAGTGAAGCACTTTTGTAACAAATACTGGTTAGCAGAGCCTAAGAATACCACTAGCAAAATACAGGATAGATATGCACGACACTTTGCCGTTACTGGCGCATAGCGACTTTCCGGCGATAGCGCGCCGGCACTTAGACATTTTGCAGGTTAATTTAGGCTATAAGTGCAATCAGCGCTGCCTGCACTGCCATGTAAATGCGGGGCCGACCCGCACTGAGATGATGGCGGCCGATACCTTGGCTCTCATCCCTGAGGTGTTGGCCGCGCGGCAAATCAAAACCCTCGACCTAACCGGCGGCGCACCAGAGTTGCATGAGCAATTTCGCGAGCTGGTCAGCGCGGCATCAGCGTTGGGGGTCAAGGTGATTGATCGCTGCAATCTCACCATTTTATTTGAGCCTGAGCAGGATGGGCTGGCGGAGTTTTTGGCCGCCCACAAAGTAGAGATCGTGGCTTCGCTGCCGTGTTATTCCCTCGAAAATGTCGATGCTCAGCGCGGCGAAGGGGTGTTTGATAAAAGTATTGCCGGTTTGCAATTACTTAACTCGCTGGGTTACGGCAAGGCGGGTTCCGGCTTAATTCTAAACTTGGTGTACAACCCGCAGGGGCCATCATTGCCGCCTAATCAACAAGTACTGGAAGCAGATTACCGCCGCGAGCTAATGGCGCATTTTGGCATTGAATTTAATCACCTCTTTGCGCTGGCCAATATGCCTATAAAGCGCTTTGGCTCTACCCTTGTTTCAAAGGGGCAATTCGCTCCGTATATGGATTTATTAAAAACTAATTACAGTGCTGCGAATTTAGATTCGGTGATGTGCCGTAATTTAGTGAGTGTGGATTGGCTGGGAAATTTATACGACTGCGATTTTAATCAGCAACTGGAATTGCCGCTGCCGAACCAGGCAGTGCGGCATCTGCGTGATTTGCTAGTGTCTAATTTAGATGGCGATGAAATTGCGATAGCCGATCACTGCTTTGGCTGCACGGCGGGTCAGGGCAGCAGCTGCGGTGGCGCACTGTAAATAGTCTTAACATTATAATAGGTGGCGTATGCACGATCTCGTTCAAGATTATTACGGCAAACAATTACAGAGTTCCGCCGATTTAAAAACCACCGCCTGCTGCGACTTTACTGCGATGCCAGATTGGCTAAAGCCCTTATTAAGTAATATTCACGACGATGTGCTCTCGCGCTATTACGGCTGCGGTTTGGTTTGTCCGCCACTCTTGGAAGGTTGCCGAGTACTGGACTTAGGCTGCGGCAGTGGCCGCGATGTTTACGCGCTGGCGCAAATGGTGGGCGCTAGTGGCGAAGTGGTGGGGGTGGATATGACCGATGAACAACTCGCCATTGCCACGCAATATCACGGCTACCACGCCGACAAATTCGGTTTTGATAATGTACGTTTTTTAAAAGGCTTTATTGAAAAACTCGACGAGCTGGATTTGGCGGCAGGCAGCTTCGATGTGGTGGTGTCAAATTGCGTTATAAATTTATCGCCAGACAAAGACGCGGTTTTGCGCAGTGTTAAGCGGCTACTAAAACCTGGCGGCGAGTTTTATTTTTCTGATGTCTATGCCGATCGGCGTATACCCGAAACGGTAAAAAATGACCCGGTATTGTACGGCGAATGTTTGGGCGGCGCCTTGTATTGGAATGATTTTATTCAATTAGCCAAACGCCAGGGATTTATTGACTCGCGCTTGGTAGAAGACCGTCCCTTAGATATTACTGATCCTGTGCTTGCCGAGCGCTGCGGTAATATTAATTTTTTCTCGGCAACTTACCGCTTGTTTAATTTGGATGCGCTGGAGAGTGATTGTGAGGATTATGGCCAAGCTGTTATTTATCGTGGCAGTATGCTTAATTCGCCACATCGTTTTATTTTGGATAAACATCACGACATCCAGCGTGGCAAAGTATTTCCTGTGTGTGGTAATACGTGGCGGATGTTGCAGGATAGCCGCTTTGCAGCGCATTTTGATTTTGTTGGGGACTTTAGCCAGCACTATGGCATTTTTGAGGGCTGTGGCGTCGGTCTGCCCTTTGCAACAGCGGAGTTTGGCGCAGGTATGGCGCCCTGCTGTTAGTGTTCGTTGTTGATTTTTTGTATAGCTATCGATAATAAATGGACGGAGGCTAAATGGAATATCGCGAATTAGGTCGCTCTGGAATTAAAGTGAGCGAAATTTGCTTGGGCACCATGACTTGGGGGCAGCAAAACACCCAAGACGAGGCCTTTGAGCAAATGGACTATGCTGTGTCGCAAGGCATTAATTTCTTTGATACCGCAGAAATGTACCCAGTGCCGCCCATTGCTGAAACTCAGGGACGCACAGAACAATATATAGGCGAATGGTTTAAGCAGGGCGGCAAGCGCAGCGATATAGTGCTGGCGACCAAGGCCGCTGGTCCTGGCCACGCCCATATTCGCGATGCCAAGCCGTTAAATCGCTCGGGAATTTTGGCGGCTTTTGAGGGCAATTTAGAGCGGCTGCAAACCGATTATGTCGATCTATATCAAATTCATTGGCCCAATCGAGCAACGAATTATTTCGGCAAGCTAGGCTATCAACATCGCGATGGCGAAGCTGAGCCAGCGATTCACGAAATATTAGAAACCCTAGCTGAGCTGGTTGATCGCGGGCAGGTGCGAGCGGTGGGCATCAGCAATGAAACTCCGTGGGGAGTAATGAGTTATCTGCGCTTGGCTGAACAATACGGTCTGCCCCGTGTGGCCAGTATTCAAAACCCCTATAGCCTGCTCAATCGTAGCTTTGAAATTGGTTTGGCAGAAATGGCTATTCGCGAGCATGTTGGCTTGCTAGCTTATTCGCCACTGGCGTTTGGTATGTTGAGTGGCAAATATCGCTATGGCGCCCGCCCAGCCGATGGCCGCATTACCTTGTTTGAACGTTTTCAGCGCTATAGTAATCCGCAGGCCGAAGCGGCTACCGAGGAGTATATTGCGCTGGCTGAGCAGCACGATTTATCAATCGCGCAAATGAGCTTGGCATTTATTAATCAGCAGCGTTTTGTGACCAGTAATATTATTGGCGCAACCACCATGGCTCAGCTTAAAGAGAATATTGCCAGCGTTGATCTGTGTTTGAATGAGGAGGTGCTGAAGGGTATTGCGGATATTCATCGGCGCATTGCTAATCCCGCGCCTTGATGTTTTGCTCCCCTATCTGTTAGCCAAAACTTACAGATAGGGGAGCGCTCACTCTCGCGTTTAAACTCGAGAGATACGGCTTAATACGGCTTTGAGATAGCGTGTTTCTGGAATCGCCGAGTGAACGGGGTGGTCCATACCCTGCATGCCTTCGGCGAGAATTTGGGCGTGACGATCAATATGTCTTGCCGAGGCGCGCACTAAATCCAGTAGCTCCTCGCGGGGCATGTGCATAGAGCAGGAGCCGGAGATGAGGAAGCCGCCATCATTGAGCAGGCGCATGGCCATCTCGTTAATGCGCCGATAAGCCAGAATGCCTTCTTTCTGATCTTTTTTGCGTTTGATAAATGCCGGTGGGTCAACAATGATCACGTCAAAGCGCTCGTCGGCTTCTTTGAGTGACTTTAAGGTGGTGAAGGCGTCGCCCTGTACGGTGCTGAGCTTGTCTGCTACGCCATTGAGTTCGGCATTTTTGTGGACCATGTCCAGCGCGCTTTCAGAAATATCGGCGCACCACACGTCGTCGGCGCCAAACACCGCGGCCTGCACTCCAAAGCTACCCACATAACTAAATACGTCGAGCACCCGTTTGCCAGGCACAATATTGCGTAGCCATTCGCGGTTGGGGCGCTGGTCGTAGAACCAACCAGTTTTTTGGCCGGCGGCGAGCGGCGCTAAAAAGCGCACGCCATTTTCAATCAGCTCAACTTCTTCTGGCACTTCGCCGTAGGCGGTGACCACTTCCAGCGGCAGGCCTTCGAGCTTGCGAACCGACGCATCATTGCGCAGGAGTATGGATGTGGGCTGCAACATGCGGACCAGAGCTTCAATAACAACATCGCGCATGGCGTCCATGCCGGCGGTATTGAGCTGTACACACAAGTGGTCGCCAAAGCGGTCAACCACAAGGCCTGGCAGCAAATCGCTTTCGCCATAAATGAGCCGGTAGCAGGGCTGGTCAAACAATTGCTCGCGCAGGGCGAGCGCCGATTTAATCCGCTTTTTAAGGGTGTTGAGGTCAACAGGACGTTCGTCGTTGGTCATCATGCGCGCGCAAATAAGCGACTGTGGATTGACATAGGCAACGCCCATAACTTTGCCCTGCTGGTTTTCAACCACCACTTGTTCGCCAGCGCTGAAGTTGCGCAGCGGCGTTGCGGTGGTGTCGACCTCGTTGCTGTAAATCCACAAATGGCCGCTGCGCAGGCGTTTGTCTTCATTTTTGGCGAGGCGTAGGCGTTGGAGGCTCATAGTGTATTCCTGGGCAGGGCGATGAATTCGGGGGGCATTATCGTCGATATCGGATGCGAGGTGAAACTTTTCAGGTATATGGGCTTTTCTGCGCTTGAATGAGCAAATTGCGGGGGCTGAGGGCGGGGCTGCAAAACTCGCTGAGCGTGCACTGGTAGCCATTTTCTTGCAGGAATAGCAGGCTGTCGAGTACGCAGCGTAATTCAAGTGCGCGGCGAAATGCCATGCGAACTAAGTCGATCGCTTCGGCGCGGTGCAGCTGTTGCCAACCGGCTTGTTCAGCGTCGGCCAACTCGGTCGGGAGTGTGATGCTAATGTTTTTTTTGTCGAGCAGAGCTTGGGCGAACTCACCAAAACTACGTTTGCTCCAGTGCTGCGGCAGGCTTGGCAATGGCGTGGTTTTGGCCATGCCGAGTTGGGGCAGTAGTTCGCGAAGACCTAAATGCCAAGCTTGCAGTGTTCTGCGGGCTTGGGTTTCACCGCTGCGCGCGGTATTGGTTTGCCGCACCGCGCTGCGTAAATCATGGTTGCTAATGCGCAGTGCAGAAGTTTGTAAGTGCTTAGATAAAACGAAGTAAGTGTCGTTAAAGCGATGGTAGCAACAGGGCGTTAAGCTGATTTGTGGGCAGTCGTGTGCTACGGCTAGTCTGACTAGGCGTTGGTGTAGGCCCCCGCAGGCGTGCAGGGCCACAAGGTGCTGTATTGGCGAAAGCTGCTGATGGACGTCGTCAGACAGCACGTCGCAGCAAATGATTTGGCGCAGCGGGGTATCGCTATTGGCGCGGGCATTGCCTGCGGCAACTAGCTGCGTATCGATTTCTAAGGCGGTGACAGGAAGCCGGTAGCGTTGGTTAATGGCCTCGCCTAAGTAGCCTTTGCCGGAGCACCATTCCAAGACGGGACGATACATGGTGGGCTGGGCGGCGATGAAGGCGGTGATTTGCTGCCACTTGCGACCGGGTACGCCGGTGGGCGGTTCTTGAGCGCTTGGGCTAGGAGGGGTGGACGCTAAGCTGATGAGTTCAAGGAGTTCGGCTGCGGGTTCAAAATACGGCTTTAAGGCCTTGAGCAGGGCTTGGTCGTGACCCTGTAAATAGAGTATGTCGGCCTCGCTTAGGCTTTGTAAATAATCGCGAAGCGAGTTGTGAACGTTGAGGTGTGGGGCAGCCGCGCCAGAATAGGCATTGAAACGCCACCACGGATGGTAGCGCAACAACAAAGTATCTAAGCGTGAGGCGCGGCTGGCGAAGTCCATAATATCCAATCGGGAAATTTTGCCATTATAGCGGGCTATATTGGCTTCGCACTTAAATTTAGCTTACTGGGTGAGATCGATTAGAAGGCTTTAGACCGGTGTCTTGATTCTGCAGATACAGTGTAAAGCAGGATTTTAAGGCTTGGCATTCAGCTAGAAAAGCGTCTTGCAATGCTTTTCGCTGCTGTGGCTCGCACTGTCTGCCGGCATGCTCGAGGGCGGCAGCACTCTGCTGTAAACGGCGGCCATGCAATTGCCCAGCGCTGCCCTTTATGGCATGTGCGATGTTAGTGATTTGGGCAATATCCTCATATTGCTCGGCCTGGGCAAAGTCACTCAATTGGGTGTCGAGCTGATTAATAAACATATCCAGTAACTTGCGCAGAGTGTCTTTGCGGCCCATCGCACTTTCTAGTGCTTTAGCCTCTACCCATACCTCAGGGCCGCTGCTGCTTGTGGTGTTCGTTTGGGCTTGTATCAGGGGTGTGGCTGGCGCTTGTTGGGCGGTATTGCTGGCACGCTCAAGGGGG
This sequence comes from Zhongshania guokunii, assembly GCF_040892635.1. Taxonomy (NCBI): domain Bacteria; kingdom Pseudomonadati; phylum Pseudomonadota; class Gammaproteobacteria; order Cellvibrionales; family Spongiibacteraceae; genus Zhongshania; species Zhongshania guokunii. The sequence goes on from NZ_JBFRYA010000005.1 coordinate 240,478, forward strand.
GCGTTATTCAGCCACAAGGTAAGTTTTTCGTGCAGGTCGGCGGCCTCCATGGGCTTGCTGAGGTAGTCGTTCATTCCGGCGCTAATACATTTCTCCTTGTCACCGCTCATGGCGTTAGCGGTTAAGGCAATAATGGGAATTTTGCGATAGCTATTGCCTGCGCCGCCATTGCGAATTCGGCGACTCACCACATAGCCATCCATTTTGGGCATTTGGCAATCCATTAAAATTAATGAGTAAGGGGATTTTTTGTCGGTATTGCTCAGTATTTGTAGCGCCATAATGCCGTCGCTAGCGATGTCGACGGGAATGCCCAGTTCGTCGAGCATGCAGCGGCTGACTTCCTGGTTTATCGGGTTGTCTTCAACCAATAATATTTTGTGACCACTAAGTTCCGGTGCAGTGTGGTTACTGGTCGAGACTGCGGGTGGAATATTGTGGTTGGCATGGCTTATGGGCTGCCGTAGTAATTTGTCGGCGCTGGTTAAGGTTAGAGCGGCAATTAAGTTTTTACTGGCCAGCGGCTTTAGGTAGCGGGCATTGATATAGTGCTCATCCAACGGTTCGGCAGAGTTTTCGTAGCTACAGCCAAGTACCACTATGGCGGCGTTTTGAAATACGGGTTGCTGACGTAGGCGCGCAGCCACCTCGTTAGTGCTGCCGGAGGCAAGGTGTTCATCAAGTAAAACTAAGTCGCAGTGATTTAATGGTCCTGACTCGGCGGATAGTGCGGCAATGGCGCGGGTGTCATCACTAGCTTCAATTACGGTGGCGCCCCAGCTTTGCAGCTGGCGGCGGCAGCTGCGTCGGAATTCGGCATTACTGTCGATAATAGCGATGGTATGCCCTTTGAGTCGGGGCGCGGGCTCAGGCAATGTGGCGCTCGCCTTTAACTTAACAGTGAAACTAAAGGTGCTGCCTTCATTGAGGCTGCTATTGGCTTGAATGCTCCCGCCCATCAGTTCGCAAAGCTTGCTGCAAATAGATAGCCCCAAACCTGAGCCGCCGTATTTGCGGGTGGTGCTGCTGTCCATTTGTGAAAACGGCGAGAACAATTTACCGAGCTCAGTGTCGGCCACGCCAATGCCGCTATCAATAATTGCGCAACTCAGTATTAGGCCGTCGATTTCTTCGCGCAGGCTGGCGCGTAAAATCACCGCGCCGCGCTCGGTAAACTTAATGGCATTAGCCAGTAAATTAGTGATAATTTGCCGCAGCCTAGTGGGGTCGCCAATGACGAAACAGAGTGGAATAGCGCTGAGATCAACAATCAGTTGTAAGCCTTTTTCGTGGGCATTGTGAGCAAGGCTTTCCGCAAACTCATCAAGAGCGTGGTGCAAATCAAACTCAATAGCCTCTAACTGCAGTTTTCCCGCGTCAACTTTGGAAAAATCTAAAATATCATCGATCAGGCTAAGTAAAGAGCGCGCGCTGCTCTTGGCGATATGGACTTTATGGCCCTGATCTTGGCTAAGCGGCGTGTTCTCTAGGAGGTTTAACATACCGAGCACGCCGTTCATCGGGGTACGGATTTCGTGGCTCATTACCGCTAGAAACTCGCTTTTCGCGCGCACGGCGCCTTCGGCTTGCTCTTTGGCCACAATCAGTTCGTCGCGTGCTTTGCGGCGGCTATCAATGTCCTGAACGGATCCATATAGGCGCACACAGGTTTTATTACTAAACTCCGCTTGGCCGGTTATATGTATCCACGTTTCGCGCCCGGTTGCGGTGATCACCTTTAATTCATCGCTGAACGGGATGCCTTTGCTGATCGCTTCTTTAACTGACAGATTGAAACGGCTGAGGTCTTGCTGGCTGCTGGCAAAAGTGTGTATTAATGCAGTCTCGGGAATAAAGCTGTCGTCGGCGCGGAAAATTTTACGGGTCATTTGCGACCAGTAAAGTTTATTGTTTTTTACAATATATTCCCAAGCGCCAACTCTTGCTTGCGCGCCCATAGAGCGCATCAGGGACTCTTGGCGTTGCACAATATCGCTGGCTTTTTTCTGTGCCGAGATGTCTTCAATAATTGACCAAACAAAAGACTGACCGCTGTTGTCTTGAATCAGTACACCATGTAACTGGACTGGGAATTTACTGCCGTCTTTGCGGATATATTCCCGCTCATAAGGGCCGTAGCGACCAGTTTTTTGCAGTGCCCTGAGCTGGTATTGCTCTACGCCTTCAGGGTTGCTGGCGGTAATTTGCCAGTAATTTAAGTCGTTAAAGTCCTCTCTGGAATAACCCGTGCTATTGAGCAGGGCATCGTTGACTTGCAAGAACTTGCCGGTTCTAAAGTCGCTTAGTGCGATACCGATGGGGGCGGTATCAAACAGGCTGTGCAGCAGTAAATTATGACGTTGGCGGCGGCTAAATAAACGAAACACAGTGATAAATAGAGCATAGATACCAGTGCTAGCGAGGCCTACTGCAATGCGTACGGAGCCGGCATTATCAGCCTTGAGCGGCCAGCCGTGTTTGGGAACCCCAGCCAGCTCCCATGCTTCGTTAGAGGGCAGTGAAACGGCTGTAATAACTGGCCGCGCCGCGGCAGTGAAGGCTGCAGAGTTACCCAAAAAAGGCGTGGTTTTGCTGTCGGTCTCGGGGCTTAACTTGCGGATTGCAATGTTAATAGGCAAGTCGCTAGCGTACAGACCAACGGCGGCGTACAGCTGGTGTAGATCAATTACTGCTGAAATACTGCCCCACAGTAGCTCGGAGCCGTTAGCTTGAGGTACAAATACAGGGATGCGGGCGATGATTCCCTGCCCACCCTGAATTAAAGTAAAGGGGCCGGAGAGTACAACTTTACCGCTTTCTCTGGCGCGAACTAAATCTTCGAGTTGATCGGGGCGGTCTTTAAAGTCGAAGTTAAGGACTTTTTTGTTACCTTCCAATGGGTATACAAATTTAATCTTTAAGTTCTGGGTGGCGGTAATATTATTGAGTTGCACGCTGCCATCGAGCAGTGGCGCGGCAAATAAGGCGAAACCGGCTGCGTCGATATTGGGATTGGCTCTTACGGCCGAGACCATGCCTTTAGAGGTTTGTAAGTTGGCGAGAACGAGACCTTCCAGTTTACTCGCGGTTAAGTTGAGCTGATTCTGCATATTTTCGCGGAACAGCCATTTGTAGTTCTTGTTATTCAGGTAGTCGATGTAAAGGCTGCCGGCCAATAGAATTACCGCTGCGACTATTAGCGCTGTGTGCTGTAGCCATTTGAATCGTGCGAACTGCCGGTTATGGAATTGATCCACTGCACTGGATTCAGTGTCGAGATGACTCTTCTTGGGCGACTTGCGCGGCATAGCTTAGGTCTCTTCTGCCTTCTGATGTGCCTAGATTGGGCGTAATAACGTGCTTCATCATAGATTGTTGGTGGCGATGACCATATTCGTACTTCCCCTAGGTCTTTTCTTGGGTAATAGGGCAGTGTTCATTACAAGGTATTCGTTTGATAATAGCTGTCATATGTTTGTTGAGGTGTGGCTGTAATGACAGTGTGGGTAGACGCGGATGCGTGTCCGGTAGTGATTAGAGATATTTTATTCCGCGCGGCAGAGCGTACCGGGATAACACTGACCTTGATTGCCAATCAAACCCTGCGGGTGCCCCCCGTGGCGAATATCACCTCAGTGCAGGTGAGTAGCGGTTTTGATGTGGCTGACAATGAAATTGTGCGTCGCGCGGAGTCTGGTGACTTGGTGATTACCAGTGACATCCCCCTTGCCGCGGAAGTGATTGAAAAAGGCGCGCTGGCGCTGACTCCGCGCGGCGAGCTGTTTAATAAAGACAATATTCGCGCCAAGCTGAATATGCGTGACTTTATGGACACGATGCGCTCCTCTGGCGTGCACAGTGGTGGCGCGGCGCCCTTTGCGCAGCAAGACAAGCAGGCATTTGCCAATCAATTAGATCGCTATTTAAGCCGATTGCGAAGCTAATATGCAGAATCTTAGATTGGCTCTGCTTAGCTGTATCCTCTGGTTTTCTGGTTTTTTACAGGCCGATACCGTGCGGGTGGCCTTGGCATCTAATTTTTCGGCGCCGATGCGAGAGATTGCCCGCTTATTCGAACTGGAAAGTGGTCATCAAGTTGATATGGTGGTGTCTTCCTCGGGTAAGATTTTTGCGCAAATACGCTACGGTGCGCCCTTCGACGTATTTTTGTCGGCAGATGCGAGCAAGCCTACCGCGCTGGTTGCAAAGGGCTTGGCGGTGGCTGATTCCCAATTTAGTTATGCGATTGGTAGATTAGTGCTGTGGTCGCGCAAGGCTGCCTTAATTGACAATAGCCCCGCTATTTTACGCAGCGGCCAGTTTGATAAATTGGCCTTGGCCAACCCCCTGCACGCGCCCTACGGCGAGGCGGCCGTCGAGGTTTTGAGCCAATTGGGGCTTTATGAGGCCTTGGCGGGAAAAATAGTAAGGGGCGAAAATATTGCCCAGACTTTCCAGTTTATTGGCACTGGTAATGCCGAACTAGGTTTTGTGGCGCTGTCACAGCTTCGCGACAGTCGCCAAGTGGAAATTGGCTCCCAGTGGCTGGTGCCAGCGACAATGCACTCGCCTATTCGTCAAGATGCAGTGCTATTAACAACGTCGGCAAATAAGGCTGCCGCGCTTGAGTTTATGCAGTTTTTACAGAGTGGGCCTATCCGCGAGCTGATTAGCGCGAGCGGCTATTTGCTGGCCGACTAACGTTGTGTACTGCTTACGGTATTAGCTGCGCAGCGGTTCAATAAAACAGCCGTACTCTTTGTCTAGCTCTACACTGAAGCGATATTGATTATTCATCACCTTAACCGTGTAGCGCTGGAACTGGGGCTGGGCGGCGATGGCGCTGATATCGGTTTTGACGCCGAGTGGAATGCTTAACTTGCTGTCGAGCAGCGAGTTGTACTTGCTGATCTTCACCTTGCCGCCGCGCAGGGCTTCGCTAAAACAATCTAATACGCGTTCAAATTCGGCGATCTCACCATCGGCACTGGCGTCAATATGCTGGCCGTTATACTTAAAGCGTCGGCCCTCCTGACTGCTGCACTGCATGGCGCCGCTTGCCGATTTATCTGCTTGGGGCGTACAGCGCACCACCCGATAATATCGAAAGTGCTCGTCTTCTTCATGTGGGGCAAGAGTCAAACTCCACAGCGCGCCGGGCCCTGCGCTGCACTTTTCTACCGGTTGTTTAACGGCGTTTGCGCTGTAGCTGTCTAGTAGGTGAGTGATGGCACTCTTTAACAGGGCCTCTGAGTAAACTTCACTGTCTTCACAGGAGGAGGAGGCCATGGCGATGGAGGGTAGGTTGAATAGGAATATACAGATTAACAGTGCGCGCATAATAAACTCAGCGAGAAAGGTCCTTGCCAGTTGCAGAATTGACCCTTAAAAAATGACGACGAAACAGGCCTAATATTATCAAGAATAGGCAGGCAAGCCCAACTGCGGCGGGAAATAGTAGTGTGGTCAGCGAATAACTGGCCAGTGCCAATATCACCAAGCCATTGCGCAGCGCGAACAAGCCGAAAAATGTCAGGCTTTCGGCTTAGGGCTGGTGGTAAGCCTTGCGCAGGGTTGGGGCAAAGCCGAGCAGGTCGACGATGGTGAGCACGATGACCGCAAATACGGCGTCGGCGCTAAAATACCATAGGGGCAGCGACGACAGCGCCGCGCCAAAGAACAGCCAGTCGCTACGGGTGATATTGGTATCGCCGCGCCGTTGATACGCAAGCAGAGCAATATAAAGGGTGATGGTGCCAGACACGCCGATGGGCCACGCGCCGCTGCCACCCTTGGCATCGAGCTGGGCAAAAAACACAATGACGGTGGTGATACCCCAGATTACCCACGAGAATACGTGGGCTTGGGTGGTGCCGCGGTGAATGCCGCGAATATAAGGCGCAAAGCAAATAAACGTGAGGGCAATGGCAGCGAGTGCAAAAAGGTCTTTTAGGCTCATGGCGATGACTAGGGCAGTGATTCCGTTCACATTGGCTGGAAATTTCCCAGCCAATGTTACCTAGCGATTTTGATCGATCTTAGCGATCAGGCAACACAATATTTAATTCTAATACTGAACAATTGCCATTGTTGTCTAATTGCACTTCTACCTGATCTTGGTCTACGTCAACGTATTTGCGAATCACGTCGAGCAGCTCCTGCTGTAATTTTGGCAGGTAATCGGGCTGGCTGCGTTGATTGCGCTCGTGGGCGACAATAATTTGCAGGCGCTCTTTGGCAATCGACGCCGTGGCTTTTTTACTGTTGCGGAAGTAGTCGAATATGCTCATGCGCTCCTCCGGAACAGTCGCTGAAATAGGCCTTTTTGTTCAACGCTCATGAAGCGGTGTTCCACTTCTTCGCCCAGAATACGCGCTACGGCGTCGGAGTAGGCTTGGCCAGCGGGGCTCTCGGTGTCGTGAATCACCGGTATGCCTTGGTTAGATGCCTTGAGTACGGTTTCTGATTCTGGGATAACGCCCAGTAATTTGGTGGCCAGAATTTCTTCTACGTCTTTAACGCCGAGCATCTCGCCCTTTTCAACGCGCTCGGGGTTGTAGCGGGTGAGGAGTAAGCATTCTTCGACGCGCTCACCTTGCTCGGCGCGGCGGGATTTGCTTTGCAGAATACCCAGAATACGATCTGAGTCCCTTACCGAAGATACTTCGGGATTGGCGACGACGATGGCCATATCGGCAAAATACATAGCCATAAATGCGCCGTGCTCAATACCGGCGGGTGAATCGCAAATAATGTATTCAAAACCGTCGTCGGCCAGCTCTTGGAGAACGCGCTCAACGCCGTCGATGGTGAGGGCGTCTTTGTCGCGGGTTTGCGAGGCGGGCAGAATATAGAGATTCTCGGCGCGTTTGTCTTTAATCAGGGCCTGACGCAGCTTGGCTTCGCCATTGATGACATTGACAAAGTCATACACCACGCGGCGCTCGCAATTCATAATAATGTCGAGGTTGCGCAGACCAATATCAAAATCGATAACCGCGGTTTTATGGCCGCGCATAGCGATGCCGCTACTGATCGCGGCGCTGGTCGTGGTCTTACCCACACCGCCTTTTCCTGAGGTAACTACTATTATCTTGGCCAAGGGTCTAATCCTTTTAAGGGCATAATGAATGTGTGGTTTGGCATTAAACGAGCGGCGTAATACTCAGCGTTTGCTCGTCTAGGCCGACTTGAACCGGCATTTTCCAATGTTCTTTGCGCAAATCTTCGTCCACCTTGAAGGTGCCGGCAATCGAGACCAGCTCGGCCTCAAGGCTTTGGCAAAAAATACGCGCACTACTATCACCTTTAACGCCGGCGAGGGCGCGGCCGCGCAGGGCGCCATAAACATGAATATTGCCATCGGCCAGTACCTCTGCCCCCGCTGACACCGCCGCCATAATAATCAGGTCGCCGCCCGGAGCGTAAACTTGCTGGCCGGAACGAATTGGTGTGGTGATGATTTTACTGGGGCTGTGGTTGATTTCAACGTGGTCAGTGGGGCTCAATTCCAGTTGGCAGGGTTCGGCCTGCTCAGTTTCAGTTTGATTAACGGCGTTGGTACTGGATTCAGTTTGCTCGCTTGGCTCTGTTTGCTGCTCAATCTGGATATCTGGCGCCGGTTTAACTCGACTCGCGGGCATAATCGCCAAGCTTAGGGCTTTTGCTTGCTGTTCAAGGCTCTCGACCCCGCTGCGCAGTGCCACTGGCAATAGCCCCTGGCTGCGGCATATGGCCAGAATGTCGGCTAGGGGCAGGGTGTCTATGTCCCCGGCAAAATCATCAAAACTCAGTACCACCGGAGTTTGCTTAAAAAAGCCCGGCGCGGCGGCGGCCTTTTCGCGCAGTTGCTGCTCAAAATCCACCGCGTCAAAGCGGCTGATTTCCAATAGTGTGAGGGGGAATAAGCCGCCCTTCAAACGAAAGGTGGCGGTGGTGACTTGATTATCGCTGGTTTCCGACTTTAAACGTGGCAATCTGCTTTCCTAGGTGTGGCTAAATCCCCAGATCGCGTGAGCTGCGTCTTGGAGTAGGCTTAGGGTATTCAAGATTTCAGGCCCTTAGAGTAAGGCATCGCTAGGATTGTTCAACTGTTTTTATAGGTTTAGCGCCGACTTGTTGGTACTTCGCTGATTTTAGCGAGAATTCTGTGGGTGGACATGGCTATATACAGAATAATCTCGCGGCTGGCGCTGTTCAGCGCGTCTGGTAGGGTGGCTTAGTCATCGTCGTTTCTGTACTACTGCAAGCGGCGAATAAGTACCTGCTAATTTTTTTGCAGATTCCGCGACGGAATTTACGTTCAGTTACGTTTAAGTCCATGAGTACAAATTAAGGGTAACGGAGAAGTTTCTCCGCCCGTTTTCAAGGAAACACGATGAACAGCAAATACATGACTCTCGCCGCAATCGCATTGTTTTTAGCTGCTGGTTGCGCCATGGCCCGTCCACCGCAGTTTGACACCATGGATGCCGATGGCAACGGCAGCGTCACCCGCGCCGAAGCTGAAAAAATGATTATTGGTCACGCTGAAATGATTGACGCCAACAACGACGGCATTATCACCGAGGCGGAAATGCAAACTGAGCAAAGTCGTCATAAGGATAAGCGGCCGCCGCGCCCAAATGACGCACCCGCGCAAATTAGCGGCGACGTGCAACTGGCTGAGTTTGTTGCACATCGGCTTGATAGGCTTATGCAGCACGACCAAAATGGCGATGGCGAGTTAAGCGCGCAAGAATTAGCGCCACCTAATGGCCGCGGAGGACCCGGCGGCCCGAGATAAGATCGTAAATCGTGACAAACTGTGAGGATGACCTACTCGTAAGCCGAGCTGGCAAAGGCGAGCACGCCGCCTTCGAGGTTTTGGTGAACCGGCATCTCGATGCTGTGCTCGGCTTTGCCGAGCGCATGATCGGGACGCGCGCTGACGCCGAAGATATTGCCCAAGATACCTTTGCCAAAGCTTGGCAGCAGGCGCGGCGCTGGAAACCGGGGCAGGCGCAATATCGTACATGGTTGTTTCAGCTTGCGATGAATCTTATTCGAGATCGCTGGCGCAAGCAGCGACCCAGCGAGCCTTTGGATGACACCATTGCGGATACCCAAGCCACGCCAGATAGCCAGCTGCAATCTGCTGCGCAGGCCGCGCGGGTAAACGCGGCACTGCAACAACTGCCGGAGCGACAGCGAGCAGCCATTATTCTCAACCACTACCACGGGCTGGGTAATATCGAAACGGCATTGGCGATGGACGCCAGCGTCGAGTCGGTGGAGTCCTTGCTTGGCCGCGCCCGCCGCAGCCTACGTCAATCTCTTAATAGCGAGCGCGTCTAATTGGAATCGACCTTATGAGTACAGATACAGAACTCGATAACTTACTAAACGCTTACCGCGTAGCGCCGGCGAGTGCCGCGCTACGGCAGCGAATTGTGCAAAACGCGAGCAGGCCATCGCCCTGGGCGGAGCTGCTAGCGGCGATCGGCGGCTGGCGAATCGCCGGACCGGCGCTGGCAGCCAGTTTGATGTTTGGTGTCGTCAGTCAGCTTTGGTGGACTCAGTCCGTTTCCCATAGCGTTGCTGAGGACAGCGTTTGGACTTTGGCTATGTTAAACACCACGCAGGAGTGGGCTAATGAATAAGGAACGAAATTGGGGTATCGCGCTTGGCGCATCCTTAATCGTCAACGTGTTCTGTTTGTCAGCACTGTTAACCGGTTGGTTGGCGCCGCCACCACCCATGCACGGTGGTGGCCCGCCACCGCCACCCGAGGCGCGCATACTTTTTGAGAAAATTGCACCTCATCGGCAGCCCGGTTTTCGTCAGTCGATGGACGCGATTCACCAGCAGCGTCAAGCGGTGGGGCGGGCCTTCGCCGCTGAACCCTTTAACGCCGAACAACTCGCTGGCGCCCTTGCCGCACTTCGCCATGCGGAATCCGCTGGCGCGGAATTAGCCCATCAACGTATCGTCGAGGTCGCGGCGACATTGACTAGCGAGGAGCGCCGCCAGCTCGAACCGTTTGTGGGGCATCGGCCGGGCAAGCCTCCCGGGCCGCGGCCACCCAGATAGTATTTACCTGAAACAATTGTTTAGCGTGCTTAACATTCAGAGATTCAAGCTATGAAGATAAAAAGGCACCTTTTGCCTGTAGCAATACTGACCCCAAGTCTGCTTGTGGCCTGCGGGGGCGGTGGCGGTGGCGGAGGCGCCACCGCCACCAGTAGCGACGACAGTAGCAGTATTGTCGGCGCGAGTGGCTATAACAGCGCACTTTTTAGTTCGGATTTAATTAGCGAAAGCCAAGTTAGCTGTACGCTAGAAAACGGCGCCACGACCACATGTTATCAACTGCGCTTTGCTGCCAATGGCGCGGGTAGCAGTGAAGGTAATAACACCATTGGCCCCTTCTGTCCGGAGAATATCGAGGTAGCACGAAAGGATGCTGGCCTCGGCATATACGACGGCCCCAGTAACCCGGGTTTTCAATCCCTCGTTGACGCTGTGCAGAATATGGACGCCGACGGTTACGACATCGTTGATGACAATGGCAACGTGAATACGGTGGGTGGCGGCCCAGGTAGCAGTGCCTGTTTGGAAATGCCCATGGACACCGGCCTAGAAGTCACCTACCTCGTGCCAGTAACACCGCAAGTAAGAAGTGCGCCCTACCAGATATCTACGATAGAAAGTATCGGCTTCGGTGTGACGGGGGTTCCCTACAAAGGACATCCGCCGGGGGTGACGGTGGCGGAAGCGGGCGTCAATGGCTCCGGCAGCGGCAGTATTCCCGCTCTGGACCATTGCGGTGGCCATGTCGATCCGGCGGGCTACTATCATTGGCACTTTGTTCCCCAGTCGATGAATACGGTACTTAGCGCAGACCAATACCGGTATCAGCAAGACAATGAAATAAGCTGCAGCAATGCCATTATTGCCTATGACCAGCCGTCGTCGTTTGCCGGTTTAGCTAAAGACGGCTTCCCCATCTACGGCGCCTACGACGCGGTTGATAACGTAGACACACCGCCGAACGAGCTGGCAGTCGTCGACGAATGCAATGGGCATAGTCATGCGACTACAGAGTTTTCCGAAGGCATTTATCACTATCATGCTTTAGCTGGCGGCGCCCCTAATGTACCGACCTGCTTACGGGGAAGCTTTGTGCAACGAGATTTTTCCATCCAGTAATGAAACGATTCACCTAGGTCTCTTGACCACTTTGAAAGCCGCTTGCTTCTATTTTGGAGCGGCTTTCTTTTTTAAACAGGCCCCATGAAACATTATTTCCGTATTTTAATTTTGCTCCTTATTGCTAGCCTTAGCGGCCTAATTCAGGCCCACGACCAGCACTTGGCCACTGTCCATATTCGGCGTAGCGACGCCGGTCGCTGGCTATTCGAGCTCATGACACCGCTACCTGCCTTAGACCAAGCCATGCGGGCTTCCCTTCCCGAGGCCCAGCGCAATATGCTAGCCGGTAGCACAGCCTACAAAGAGGCCGTTGTCGCCTATGTCAAAAAAGGCTTTGCGGTTTCCGTCAGCGGGCGCAGCAAGGCTGATCAAGTGGTCAATGCGCTTCCCCTGAGCCTTGGGCAAGGACGTTTGCGCTTAGACGAGCACGTCTCAACACTGCAGTTTGAAATAAAGGGCATGCCCGCCGCAGTAGAGCAGCTTGAATTTAGTTTGGCCTATATGGCGGACAATCCTCGCCAGAACAATTTTGTACGGCTTATTGATGGCGACCGGAGCAAGCGCTACATTCTTAATGTTCAAAATAATTTTTCAGGCAAAGACAGCGAATTCTTCGCCGCTAAAAAATAATTGGTATTTTTTCGACGGAATTTGGCGACTGCGACGTTTAAACCTAAGAGAACTGCTCACGAAGGCTAATCACTTCAGGAAACCGCCGAATGACACGTCGTTACCACACTAAAGATTTTCTCAATCCGCGCTTGTTTGTCGGCGCGACGCTTAGCACTCTGCTTGTTGCCTGTGGTGGTGGCAGTAGCGGTAGCGGCAATGATGCGACGACCGCGATTAGCGAAGCCGATAATCACGCGGTGGACACCTCCCGATTTATGGAAGACGCCGTAGTCTCAATTGAAACCGTGAGCTGTACGCTCTCCGATGGCAGTGCCAGCAGCTGCTACGAAATCACCTTGAATGGCTTTCCCGCAGATAGAAGCAGCTTGGGGCCTTTCTGCCCAGAAACAACGAGCACAGGCGCCAATGACGCCGGTACCTGGTTTGAGGATGGGGTGCTTTATGATCTCACCGGCGCCTTTGTCGCTGACCTCGCCAATTTTTATAACGACGACAATTGGCAGTTGTTTAATGCGCAAACCGGCGACGTTTATATAACGAATACCCAGGCGGCCTGCGAGGCCGCAGCGCAGCCCAATGTGCCCGCAAATTACAACAATTACTGCGTACAGTGTGATATTTCTTATTACAGCGATGAACCTTTAAAGGGTATTGCGGTGACCTATTTAATTCCCGCAACGCCACAGCCTCGAGACGCGCCCGGCGCTATTGACCGAGGTGGTGTCGGCGCCGCCTTTAACGGGGTGAAACTCGATGCGGCCGCACCGACAGATGCGATTTTAGGGGCTTATACGATTGCCGCTTTCGATGAGTGCGTTGGCCATATCAACCCCCATGCCGGCTATCACTATCACGGTGCCAACCACGGCGACGGTGACTGCCCGGCAATCGATTTTGAAACTGACGGCCACGGCGGCGCTTTTGGCTACGCCTTAGACGGCTACGCTATTTACGCGATGGCTGACAGTGCTGGCAATGAATCTACCGACCTTGATAGCTGCCGCGGTCATAGCGATGAGACGCGCGGCTACCACTACCACACTGCGAGCGCTGGCGAGAATGCCTTTATAGGTTGCTTTACTGGTGAGACTGCACGATGAACTCACGTAATTACAGAAAGCGCCGCCTAGGGCTTGCCGCGACAGTGGGGTATTTGCTTATTGTCAGCCCCGCTTATGCACATGAGAATCACAACGAGGCGCCATGGGCGGCTTGTGAGGCGAAACAGCAGAATTCATCCTGCGAATTTAGCGATGGCCATGGCGATTTGTATCGGGGCAGCTGTCAGGTTTTTAGCGACAGTCTAATGTGTGTTCGGAATCAGCCTATCGTGCGGGCAGACGTGCCGGCAAGTAAGACGACTAAGTCGGATCCGACACCCTTAGCCAGATAAAAAGCCAAATTTTTTAGCAGTTCAACTGTGTGTTTATCAGTGGAGTAGATGAAATGGTCAACTCAATTGCGGCAAGCGGCATGTCTATGCCACCGCCGCCGCGTATGCAATCAGCCGCCTCATTAACTGAGGATCAAACCCAGCTTATTAACGACACGCTGAGTCAGTTTGATGCGGAAAATATTACCGAGACTGATGCAAAATCGATTGTGTCGATTTTTCAGGAGACGGGAATTCAGCCCGGCAAATCCCTCGCTGACGCAATGGACGCAGCGGGCTTCGATGCCAAAGCGCTTGGCGACCTAGCAAGACCTCAGGGGCCGCCGCCTAGCGGGCCGCAGAGTCAAAGTGGCGGTATTAATCTCAGTGACGATGCTCTGAAAGAGCTCTACACATTATTAGATGAATACTATTCTGAAAACGCGTCGGCTAGCGATAAATCTGGTTTAGAAAATTCGATTCAAGAATTATTGGGATCGGCCTCAAGTATTTTCAGCGCTAAAGCCTAAGAGCCGTTTCTAGTCATTTTGCCTGCGTTAAGCGTAGGCCCACTCCCTAAGTAAGTTGTGGTAGAGCGCCGATAGGCGCCGCACCTCTTCGTCGTCACTGCCCAGTTTTATTGTTAAAGCCTGAATGCTTTGATCCAGCTCAAACAGTTGCTGGCGTTGCTGATGGCTGCGGATCAGACTTTGCACCCAAAAAAACGCGGCAAGGCGTTGGCCCTTTGGCACTGGTTTAACTTCGTGCAGGCAGTTGGCGGGGTAGAGGATCATATCCCCAGCGTCGAGTTTAATTTCTTGCAGGCAGCCGCCGATCTCAACGCAGAGTTCGCCGCCCTCGTAGTCTTGGGCTTGGGACAGGAATAAGGTCGCAGACAGATCGCTGCGCAGACTGCTACCGTCGGCGCAGCGCATAATCGCGCTGTCGATATGCTGACCGTAGTGGCCGTCATTTTGGTAGCAATTAAATTTGGGAGGATAAATTTTGTCAGGCAGCGCGGCGCTGATGAACAGCGGGTGCTGGCTTAGTTTGGCGCTGAGGTTTGTTGCCAAACTGCGGGCTGCTGCACTGCTGTCATCTAACTGCAAATTGGTTTTGAGTGGCGCGGCAAGTTGGCCAGCGCTGCGGGCGCCGTCTTGCCAGTTGGCGCCGTCGAGGGTTTGGCGAAAATGCGCTAACTCGCTCGCGCTCAGAAATTGATTAATAACCGTGAGCATAGTGGTCCTTAGCCGGAGGTAAAAAGACAGTCGCGATTTATGTCGTCAATGTGCGGGCAACCACAGAGGGCCATGGTGATTTCCAATTCCTCTTTGAGTAAACGTAACATATGGGCAACGCCAAGCGCACCAGCAACCGCCAAGGAAAACGCTTGGGGGCGGCCAATGAGTACCGCGTTGGCGCCCAGCGCAATGGATTTAATGATGTCGCTGCCGCGGCGAATACCGCTGTCTAATAAAATCGGGAAATCACTGCCCAGCGCATCGCGAATGGCAGGCAGAGCGTCGATGCTGGCGGGTAGGCCGTCTAGGCAGCGACCGCCGTGATTAGACACAATAATGCCGTCCATACCCATGTCGGCAAGCTGCACGGCGTCGTCGGGGTTGATTACGCCTTTAATAATGATGGGGAGTTGGGTCTGTTGCTTTAGCCACGCGAGGTCTTGCCACTGGGGCGCCAGCGCCATGAGTTGCTGGAGAATGGCATTTTGTCCTGCTAACTTTTGTGCTGGCGAAATATTCACCGCTTCAATTTCTGGTGGTATTTGGAAGCCTGCGCGCTGGGGGCGATTGCGCAGGCCGCTCAGTGGCGCATCGACGGTGACGACGATCGCCGAATAGCCTGCGGCTTCAGCCCGCGCAATTAGAATCGATGTGTCGGCGCGCTGGGGCTGAAAATACAGTTGGAACCATTTCGGCGCATCGGTTTGCGCGGCAATGTCTTCGAGGCTGGCGGTGGCCAGTGTGCTCACCACCATGGCGGTGTCCATGGCATCTGCCGCTATTGCGGTGGCGAGTTCGCCACTGGCGTGGCAGAGCTGTTGATAGCCCAGTGGCGCCAGTAAAAAGGGGTGGGCCAAATTGTGGCCGAGCAAGGTGGTTTGGGTTGACGCGCTGCTGAAGTCGCGCAGCAAGCGCGGCTTTAATTCAATATTGGCAAAGGCGCTGCGATTGCGATGAAGGGTGTGCTCGTCGGCAACGCCTGCGGCAATGTATTCGTAAATATCGTGGGTGAGAAATTCTTTAGCGTAACGCTGGTAGTCATCAAGGCAGACAATATCTGCGGGGATATTTTGCAAGGGCGGGGTGTATTTCATCACTGTATTCCGTAATGGATAAGCGCGCTGTGCTCATACTCTATGAGCACAGCGCAGGGCGAGCTTAGAACTCGTAGTCCACGCTGAGGTGGGCGTTGCGGGCTTCGCCAATATAGGTGAAGGCACCACTGCGGTAGGCCGCAAGGTAGTAGTCTTCATCGGTGACATTGCCAATGTTAACCCGCGCTTTAAGCTGCTCGCTAAACTGGTAGCTGGCAAAGGCGTCGAACACGGTATAGCTCGGCACTTCGTAAGAGTACTCGCCCGTTGTACTGCTAAACCCAGCAGCAGAGTCGGGCTGACCAGCGTACAGTTCGCTAGAGTAAGTCAGGGTGCCGCCAAAAGAAAATTTGGGGCTGGCTTGGTAGCGCAATTGCAGAAACACGCTGTCGTCGGCGAAGTTACTCAGCACCTTGCCTTCGGAGTCGGTATTATAAGATTCGAGAATTTCCGATTCCATAAAGCTGGCGCCGAACTGAGTGCTGAGTTTGCTGCTGATATTGCCAACCAAGGAAAACTCAATGCCTTGTACGCGGTTTTTACCGGTGTTCAAGGTGCCGAGGGTGGCATAGTCGTCGCCGACGCTTTCCATAACATCACTTTTGGTGATTTGGAAAATTGCTGCGGTGGCCAAGAGCTTGTCATTGAGAATATTCCATTTGGTGCCCAGCTCAATATTGGCGGTCATTTCCGGTTCGCTGTTAGCGGCCTGTTCTGGGTCGCCACACAATCCACCATAACCACAGTTACCGCCGACATCAGATTCACCGCCGTTAATATTGGCCGAGGTGCTGTAAGTTAGGTAGACATTGGCGTCGTCATTAATTTGGTATACCGCGCCAATATGGCCATTCCACAGACTGTCGGAATACTTGTAGTTTAAAATGGTACCGCGGCTATCAACGGTATTGTCGTAGTCGAAATCATCCAAGCGAATGCCGGTGAACAAAGACCAGTCTTCACTCAGCTCAATGGTGTCCATCAACGACAGCGAGATAGTTTCAATATTGTAGTCTGAGTCTTGCGCGCCCTTAGTAATGCTGCGACCCATTATGGTATTGATGTTGCTGGGGGTATTGCCATTGGCATCGGTGGTGCAATAGCCGGGACCTGCGCCGCCGCGACCGCTCACAATACAATTGCTGGTGCCGTTATTACTGACGTTGTATACGCCGTTTACGACATTGTGTTTAGACAGCTCAACACCAAAGACCAGCTGGTTTTTCTTGCCAGCAATCTCCATGTCTTTAAAGAAATTAAACTGGTTAACAAGGTATTCTACTTCTTGCCAGCCTTGGTGGGTGCTTAATGACGCGGTTGCCGCGCCGGGAGCGTCGGGGTCGGTGGCGTCGCGATTGGTGCCCCGCGCGCCGGTGGTCACGTACCCATTGTCGGTGGTGCCGTAGCGCAGGGCGTTTTCAATACGGCTGCTATCGCTAATGTCGTATTTGGCGCGCAGGGTCGCGACGCTGACAGTGGATTTTAGAAAATCCTGATCTTGTAAATAGACTGGAAAATCGTCAACCGGTTTGCCGCCACCGGACACGATGTAGGTGCCTAAATCTGGGCTGTCTTCAGCATTGAGGTAGTAGACATCGCCGAGTAATTGCAGCTTTTCTGTGGCCTTAAACAGGCCGGAGACGGCAAAGCCGCGCCGGCTTTTATCCGCAGGCTCGCGGTCGGGTACGTCTTTAAAGGAATAGAGTAAATTGACACGCAGCGCGATATCGTCGCTGACGGAGTTATTGCTGTCGAGGCTCAGGCGCTGGTAATTATCAGTGCCAATACCGCCGCTAACTTTATTAAAGTCGTATTCGGTACTCGCCTGCTTGGTAATACTATTTACCGCACCGCCGGTAGAGCCGCGGCCAGCAAAAGTAGAGCTTGGTCCCTTGGTGATCTCGACTTGCTCGGTGGCAAAGCTTTCGCGAGTGGTCATGCCGGGGTCGCGAAGGCCATCGACAAAGACATCGCTGCGGGCTTCATGGCCGCGAATAATATAGCGGTCACCAAAGGCATTGCCGTTCTCACCGGTGCCAAGGGTAATACCAGGCTGAGCAGCTAATACATCACGCAAATCTGATTTACCCGATTCCTGAATCTGGGTTTGGGTCAGTACGTTGATCGTTTGTGGGGTGTCGGCCAAATCTTTTACATGGCGGCTGTCACCAGAAACTTTTGCTTTGTAGGGGGCGCCCGCTTCGGTGTAGGGGTTGGTGTCGAGGGTGCGCTCCTCAATTTTTAGCGTATCGAGCACAAAGGCATCTTCACTTTGCGCGAAGCTGGCGCTGCCCATCAGCAGTGTGGGAATACCTAGCGCTAGGGCGCTGGCTCTGGGCTTGAAGCGCGTCGTCGTCAGCTTAGCCGGTTTTAGTGTGGTTTTCCGTGTCATGTTTAATCCTCGTGGAAGTCATTGGTGATTAGGGAGTACTCAATAGGTATTACGAGATGGATCTCTTCTTTTTTTATACTTGCAGGTAGTGGCGGCAGCGGTGAGGCGTCGGCGAGCATTTGCAGCGCCGCGTCGTCGAGGGCGCCATGGCCAGAACTGGTTTTAATTGATGCGGCAAAAATTTCACCGCTGCGGCGGATGCCGAATTTCAGTGTCACCACCCCTTGGGTTTTGCGCTTTTTAAGCTCAGGCGGGTAGGTTTTGTAGTGACTGAGCTGCGCCATTACTCGGCTAAAATAGTGGCTGCTGTCTCCTTGCTTGCCGCCGGCGCTGCGCTGCTTGCCCGAGCCGCTGGCGCGAACCATGGCTTTTGTTGAGGTGTCGGGACTCGTGTTTTGGTGAACAGTAGCCTCAGGCTTAGCTGTTTCTGCCTTGGCTTGGCGGCTCGCTGAAGCGTCGACGGCGCTTTGATAGCCGTGTACTGTTGCCTCGGCTGTTACTTGCGCCGTGGGCGCACTGATACTTGTCGCGATTTTTTCCGGCAATTGCGCAGCTTTTTCTGCGGGTTTTACTTGCGGCTTGGTCGGCGGTTTAGCTGGTGCGGGCTTGGGCTTTAATTTAGGCGCGGGCTGATGTTTAGGCTTGGGCGCTGGGCTAGGCTCGGGCACGACCTTACTCTGCGCGATGTGTTTGGCGACGTCGGCATAAGAACCACTCATGCCGAGGCCAATCTCTAATCCGTCTCTGCCCTCGGCGTCGGCGCCAATAAGCGGTGTTGGGCGCGGTGACTGCTCGGCGAGGTAAAGCAGCGAGGCGTGTACGCCAACTGCAAATACAAAGGCAATGATCCATGGGAGCTGGCGCATTAGTCTTGGCCACCGTTGCGGGTGTGCAAGTTAATGCTGAGCTGCGGGTAGTTAGCCATCGCGCCTAGCGCGAGGTGTAATTGCGCCGCGCTCAGGTTTTGGTCTGCATACAGCGAAACCTGTGTTGGCTCTGCGCTTGGCAGCTGGCTAAAAAACTCGCCCAGTGCTTGTGGGCTGATCGCCTGCGATGCAGCCGCTGTTTGATGAAGAAATATTTCGCCTTGCTGGTTAATAATGATTTTGATGGCTTGGCTATTCTCGACCTTGCTCTGGCTGCTACTGGGCAGCTGCACCGCGCCGCTTTGCGCGGTTTTAAATTGCCCCGCGACCATGAAAAAAATCAGCAGTAAAAAAACAATATTAATCAAAGGGATTAAATTTTCGTCGCCGCTCGTTTTCTTTGGCGCGGGCAAAAGGTTTCTATTCATCGCGCTTGCTTGCCTCTGGTAGCGGCTCGCCCAAGCTGACGTGCATAAAACCGGCAGACCTTAATTGCTCTAACAGGCTAACAATGTCCTGTACCCGCAATTCAGGGGCGGGTAACAGGTTTACGGCTTGCTCAGGGCTGGCAAGGGTATTGAGCTCCGCTAAGCTGCCGAGCTTGGTCAACGAGGTATTGAAATAGGCGAAGCTGCCGTCCTCGTAGGCCAGTAGTAATTGCGGTACGGCCGCGTTGCTTGACGCTGAAACTGCCTGCGATTTTTTTAGCTCGATGCTTTGCTCTTTGGTAAAAGTGGAGGTCAGCATAAAAAACATTAATAGAATAAAGACCACATCAATTAAGGCGGTGAGGCTAACGGCATTTTTACGTCGCGGCGTGCCCAGCGACGGCGCGCTTGTTAAAGAGAGTGCTGCGCTCACGCCAGTTCACTCGCTTCTTTGGCTGCCGAGTGAGCTGGGCCTTTAACTTGACTATTGGTTTGGCTATTCAGAGTAAAGGCGTATTCGATAGTATTTTGAATAGACTGGATCTGGCGTTCAGTGCAGCGTTCTAGCCAGCTGTGCAACACCGATATCGGAATTGCCACAATCAAACCTGCGGCGGTGGTGAGTAGCGCCTGCCAAATACCGCCAGAGAGAATCGCGGGGTTCACGTGCTCACCTGCCGCTTCCATGGCGCGAAAGGCCTCGATCATGCCCAGTACCGTACCGAGTAGGCCGAGCAGCGGGGCGAGGGTGGCGATCACCTCTAAAATGCGGAGATGGCTGCTGAGCTGCTCGGCTTGCAGACGCGCACCCCGGTAAGCTTCATCGCGGGTCTGCTGCAAGCTGAGGTATTTATTGCTAAACAACTGTAGGCAACGGCTCAACGCCTTAGCGCTGGGGTTTTGATGACCGTTGATTAGCATTAAGGCCTCGGGCTTTCTGCCTTCTTCAAGCAGTTTAAATGCCCGTGGTGCGGCGGTGTCATTGAGTTTTAGTTGGCCAAATAGCTGCCACACTTTATAGCTGGCCACGGTTAAGCCGAGGAGTGAAAAGAGTGACAGCAGCCAAATAACGGGACCGCCGGTGATAAGGAGTTGCAACATAGTAGGCTCGAGTGTATTTAATAGTAATCGTAATGAGAACGGTTATCATTAAGATGTAAATAGGCTTGCTTGTCAATCTTCTTGCTGAATATTTATGCCATCGCGCTTTGGTGGGGAATTTGATCGCAATTGAGGATTAAGCGACTTTGGGCGGGTAAACGAGAATGAGAATTAGAATGGGAATGGCGCTGTTATGCCCTTAGAATGAAGTTTCTAGGGGGGCAACCTTGCTCTATGTGAATTTAGGCCCTGCGCCAAATGCCCAATCCATCGAGTAAGAAGTTTAAGTCACGGCCAACGCGGAATTCATAGGCTGACAATCCGACCAGACGTCCCTGTTTGGTAAAAAGCGGTCGGTCAAAAATCCCGAGCTAGATGAAAGCCAGCAGGTTTTTCTACAGCCTCAACTCTTTAAATCAACCGACCGAAAAGCGCCTAGCGGTTTTCGGGTTGGGTGTATTTTTTGTTAGGTGATTACACGACCACACGCTGTGAAGTTCCTTTGAATTTGGCAACCATTCTGGCTAACGCTTCTGACCGCTCAGAGGAGTAGACGTACCGTGCTGCTGAAAGTGTTGTTCGCTTATTAATGTTTTTTGTATCAGCTTTATCGAGCTGCACTGATGTGCAGTCTAGCAGCCTGTATTGGCTCGGCGTTCGTTTAGCTGAAGGGGATAAAATGAGAAGAAGATCCTTTCTAAGTGGGAGTGTGACCTCAGCAAGCGGATGCATAGGCCCAAGGTAATGACCGACCTCCGCTCTATATTCCTCCGGTGCTTGGAAATAGATTGGATTATCAGACGTGACAAAAGTCATACCCTTCGCTGGTACTGCAAAATGCCACTCCTTTGCCAATAGTGTAGCTGAGCCTTTAGTTGCCATATTGATCATGGGCTCCAAGCTTACAAATTGTTCGATATTAATTTTAATCCCACCACGCTCATATAGTTCTTCGATTTCTTTTGGGAGCGTTTTTTCCTCTTTGTCTTTTTCAACAATGTGACCGAGGGTTATCTCTACGACCTTGCGATACATTTCCTCTATGCCTTCACGGAAGTTCGGTACCCTAAAGAGCTGAATAGCCGCGAAAAAGCTCAGAATAACGCGCTCGTCATCAGTTAATAGCACCTTTTTCCCTGTGCCTGGGAACAAGATTTTCTTAATAATTCTTGGCGCCTTATCTTCTATCTCGTGAAAAGCGTTCTCCATTGACTCGTGATCTATGGTTCCGTCTACACGTTTCTGCGCATAGTACTGATGCTCAGAACATATTTCACGTACCCCCTGTGTCAGGCTAGTTGTCGCTTCTAATTTTCAGTTAGAGGCAGTAAATGATGAAAGCAAGATTTACCCAATCGTTCAAAATTCAAGCAGTGAAGAAGGCCTTCAGTCGCAGCAGCG